>CAMWUH010000120.1 GCA_947177325.1 uncultured Bacteroidales bacterium | reverse complement strand
AAGCTTGGCATAAACGTCGCTGCTGCGCAGCTCTCGCCACTATGTCGCTACCACGCTGGCCGACATCCTAACCCTGCTACAACTGCTACACTGCTACATGGGAGCGATGCTGCTACACGTGCTACAAGGGTTGTGTAGCAGTGTAGCACGTGTAGCACTTGTAGCACTTAATACACGATACATGATACACTTGCTTGATACAGCGACCTGAAAACAGTGTAGCACGTGTAGCAGCGAGGCGGATAATAAAGTAAACAGCCGCTTGATCACGGATTGAAATCAAGCGGCTGCTATATATGAATAATTCAAACTTGTCAGGGATGTAGGGACCAACTAACTCCGTAGGGATTAGAGGTCGATGTTAGAGGGTTTGGAGGGGCGACGGAAATTGAGTTTGTGGTCGGCGTATTCCTGAGCGGCAATAAGTGTGGGCTTGGGAAGCTTCTCGAAGTAGCGTGAGATTTCAATTTGCTCGCGGTTTTCTGAAACCTCTTCGAGATTATCGTTGATAGAGGCAAACTCCTGGAGCTTTTTCTCGAGGTCTTGCTTCATTTCAGCGGCAATTTGGTTGGCACGTTTAGCAATGATAGCAACAGTTTCGTAGACATTGCCGGTGTCGGCCGACAGCTCAATCATATCGCGAGTAACGGTATTAATCGGTGCGTTGCTTTTCTTGTAGTCCATTTGTAAGGTTGATTTTTATAGATTATTATTGATAATTCAAGAGATTATTCGTGGAGGTCGACATATTTTTTTGCAATCTTGTAGATGTTGTCGGCTTCATCACGGTTGGGACCATCGGGGTAGTTATTGATAAATGAGTAGTATTCATCGATAACATCGCGAAAGCGGGATGCTTTCTTTTCGTTGATACTCTGCGAGGCTTCCTGGAAGCGAGCCTTGAGCACGAGCATCTCGAGTTGCTCTTTATATTTGGAGTAAGGATACTCTTTGATTGCGTTTTTAGCTACGATTACGGCACTCTCATAGTTGTTGCCCATGTAGTTTCCGAGGTTGTAGTAGAGCTGAGCGTTCTGGAGCTCCTTGAGGGTGAGCTTGTCTTGCATCTCGAAGATAGCGTTTTGGGCTGATGCAACGCGCTCTGAGCGGGGGAAGTAGTCAAGGAAACCTTGCAACTCTTCAATGGCTTTTATGGTGCCTGACTGGTCAAGCTGGGGCTCGGGGGAGTCGAGGTAGAATGAGTAACCGGCATAATAGCGCGCCAATTCAGTGAATTTGCCTTTTGGATAGCGGTTGTAGTAGCTCTGGAAATAGGCGGCTGCATCGGGATATTCTTTATTTTCGTAGTGCGACATACCGAGCAGATAGAGCGACTCTTCAGCTTTACCCGAGCCTTTGAATTGGGTGACCACATCCTTGAGGATAGTGTAGGCCTGCACGTATTTACCTTGCTCGTAAGCGCGCTTGGCATACTCAAATTTCTCGTTGGGGTCAGAGCTTTTCTGCATTCGTTGATATTCGCTGCACGAGGCCATTATCAACGACATGAAAGCTATTATGAGGAGATTACGCATAAGTAATGAAAAAGACATAGTTGTTTCAATCGGCAAATTTACACTTTTTCCTTAACTCTGCAAAATCAAAGATAAACGAATTATCATTTTTTTACATTTTTTGTGCGTTTCCGCTTTCCAATATTTGTCAAAGCCATCCCCGCCACTATCAATAACATTGCAATCACTTGAATAAATTTCACATGGCCCAGGCCCATTATGACGGCTGCAATTGTGGCAAACACAGGGAGTAGATATTGATAAAGCGACACCAGTTCGGATCCGATGCGCTTCAAGGCTCCGCTAAGGAAGAAATAGGCAAGGAAACTCGGGCCGAGCACTATAAATCCAATCTCAATCCAAGGGGTTGCGTCAGCAGTGTGAAAAAGGCCGATATGATTGAATGAGCCGAGGAGGAAGAGAGCGGGAATGGACGCGAAAAGGAATGTCCACCGAAGCATCGAAACGGGGTGATAGGTGTGGGAGGGGCGCTCCGTGATAACAAGATAAATGGAGTAGCAAACAGCAGAAGCGAGCGCGATTAAGTCGCCGAGCAGTTCGTTGCTGCCCTTTGCTCCACTACCATTTCCGTAAATAATAACTACCAACGCGCCGATAAACCCTACGGCTACTCCGATATATTCAAGGGCGCCGGGACGTCGGTGTTGAAACATGACGCCGATCAGAATTACAAAAGCCGGTGGAAGTGTCATTATGATTGAAACGTCGATTGGGTTGGCAAATTTCATCGAGAGGTTAAGCAGATATATGAAAGCAAAAAGGCCTACTGCCCCACCCACGATAAGCCGCCACCAATCGTTGCGCGCAATCTTTTCGGTTTTTACAAATAGTGAGACAATCCAAAAAAGCGCTGCACCACCTATCAACCGGCTGACGGTGATGGAGTCGGCAGTCATATATTTTGGGATTAGCGCTTTAACTACCGGGATATTAACGCCCCAAAAAATAGTGGCAATCAGGATGAATGAGGAGCCAAGAATAAATGCACCGACCGACGGACGCTGCGATGATGATCCGACGGCTGTTTGTTGAGTGTTTTCCATAATAAATCTTTTGAAAATATAACGCGCTGCGACGGCGATGAGTTCAAATTTTCCAAGACTCCGTTCCCTGCTATTTGTCAACGCCGGGGAATGGGGTCTTCAATAATCGGAGCCAATAGTTGCAAATAGCGCGACTTTTTACTAACTTTGTCGCTACATCAACCAATCCCTTTATCTAACAATAGCTAAAATCACAAGCAATAATGAATATCGACGCCCCTAAACCTACGTTTTTGCAACGTGTGTTGCGATTTGTGAAAGCACATCCGGTGTTATCTAACTTTGTAGCTATAATTATAGCGTTTATCGTTGTAGTGTGGCTGCTCGGGGTGATTTTCCTCAATAAGTTTACCAATCACGGCGACACCGTTACAGTGCCTTTAGTGAAAGGGATGAAGGTGGATGTGGCTACGAATGCGCTGCATGAAAACGGCTTCAGCGTAGAGCTTGACTCAATTTACGATCTCACCGGCATACCCGGCACTGTCATAGACCAGTCGCCGGGCGAAAACTCCAAGGTAAAAGACGGGCGCACGATTTACCTGCGTTATGTCTGCTACTCACCTCGCATGATTACCGTGCCGGCTTACGCTGACATGGGGCGTCGCGGAGCGTTGGCCGCCTTCCGCTCTCTCGGCATCAACGACATCAAGGTCAAGGAGATGAGTTCAAGCAGCTCAAGGGTGGCAGCACGCTACAACGGGTTGCTTCTGAAAGCCGGCGACCAAATTCCGGCCAATGCCGCGATTGTGCTCGAAGTGCCGGCAGAAAGCTATATTGAGGAAACCTATGGCTCGGATTACGCCGAGGAGTTTGTTCCTGCCGACATTAATGACGCCGGCAACGGTGTGTTCCAAGAGGATGAAGATGAAGAGTTTCTGCGCTCACTAAATATGTAACCCACCAATGGCCCGGAAACCTATCGTCAGTGAACTAACCGGAGAAGAAGTCGCTTCGGCGTCTGCAGTCAATGTTGGAGTTAACGTTGACACGGCTGATATTGAGGCCTGCGAAGTTGACGCGGAAGATGTCGATGACGACTCCGAGGCTGATGATAACGGCCTTTATGAGCATTTTCGCTTCGTAGCCGAGAAGGGGCAAGCGCTTCTGCGTGTCGACAAATTCCTTGTCGATAAGATGCAGAAATCGTCGCGTAACCGCATTCAGCAAGCGGCTGAAGCGGGTTGCATCCTTGTCAACGGCAAGCCTGTAAAAAGCAACTACAGAGTGAAGCCATTCGACGTGGTGCAGATCGTTATGGACCGCCCGCGCTATGAGCTGGAAATCATTGCCGAGGATATTCCGCTCGATATTGTTTATGAGGATGACGACCTGTTAGTGGTCAACAAACCGGCCGGCCTGGTGGTGCATCCGGGCCACGGCAACTACCATGGCACTTTGGTCAACGCCCTGGCGTGGCACTTCCGCAATAACCCTGACTATGATGTCAACGACCCTCGCATGGGGCTGGTGCATCGCATCGACAAAGACACCTCGGGGCTGCTCGTCGTGGCCAAGACTCCTGACGCGAAAACCCATTTAGGCAAACAGTTTTTCAACAAAACCACCAAGCGCGAATATGTGGCCGTGGTCTGGGGTATCCCTAACCCCGATAAGGGGCGAATCGAAGGCAACATAGCCCGCAATCCCAACGACCGCTTGCAGATGGCTGTGTTTCCGCCCGACAGCGAAATTGGCAAACACGCCGTCACTCACTATGAAGTGATAGAGCCGCTCCGATATGTATCGGTGGTGAAATGCGTTTTGGAAACCGGGCGCACTCACCAAATTCGCGTTCACATGCGCCATATAGGCCACCCTCTGTTTAACGATAAGCGTTATGGGGGCGACGTTATATTGCGCGGAGAGCGCTCGGGGTCATATCGGAAATTCGTTGAAAATTGCTTCGACACTTGTCCTCGCCAAGCCCTTCATGCCCGCACTCTGGGGTTTGTGCACCCACGCACGGGCCGGGAAATGTTTTTCAGCTCGGAGGTTCCTGCCGATATGACCGCAATGATAGAGCGATGGCGCGCCTACTCCCCTGCCCCATCGGCCGACTGATCAGAATGTGGCGGATGTCGCTGCTTATCCATATAACCACTTGAATTAAATATGTTTGAAGCCTTGAAATCTAAAATAGAATTGCTGCAGTCAAAGCTTAAGAAAGCAATCGACTATTGCATGGGAGGAGTGTGGAGCGACACACGCTCGCTCTGGAGGGTCAACATTGTGAAAACGCTTAACCTTTCGGTAAAGTCGTTTCTCAACCGCGACATCCAGTCGCAGGCATGCGCAATGACCTACCGCACCACGTTGGCTTTGGTGCCGGCGATAGCGCTGATTTTTGCCATTGGCCGCGGATTCGGGCTTCAGGAGGTTATCAAACACGAGTTGCTGACTAACTTCTCCTCGCAGCAGAAACTGCTGACAATGGTGTTTGACTACGCTGACTCCTACATTTCGGAATCTACGTCGGGAGGTTTGTTTGTGGGAATAGGCATCGTATTGCTCCTCTACACGTTGATATCGCTTCTAAGCTCGGTTGAGTCGGCATTCAACGGCATTTGGGGAGTCAAGAACGACCGCTCGATTTGGCGCAAGACCACTGACTATTTAGCAATTTTCTTCATTCTGCCCATATTGATGATATGCGCCAGCGGCCTGACTGTGTTTGTCACAACGGTTACGGAGCGCGTGATACCCTTTACGTGGGTAACGCCGATGGTGAGCTTCCTGCTCGACGTGGCTTCGCTGGTGTTGATTTGGCTTTTCTTTACAGGGGTCTATATGCTGATACCCAACACTAAGGTCAAGTTTAAGAATGCATTTATAGCCGGCATTTTGGCGGGCACGAGCTACTTGATTCTGCAATGGCTGTTTATCTCGGGGCAAGTGTATGTGTCGAAATACAACGCCATCTACGGCTCGGTAGCGTTCATTCCGCTGCTGCTTATATGGCTGCAGTTCGTGTGGGTAATCACTTTGGCCGGAGCTGTGGTGTGCTATGCCTCTCAAAACATATTCCGCTTCAGCTTCTCTAACGAAATCTCGCGCATATCTTTTAATTATCGCACTAAAATAATACTGGCAGTGCTGACCATCATCGTGAAGCGTTTTGAGTCGGGCAAGCAGCCCATCACCGATGTTGAAATCGCATCGGAATACTCACTGCCGTCGTCGATGGTGAGCAAGTCAGTCAACTATCTGATTGAAGCCGGCATATTGATGCGCGTTATTATTGACCCGAAGACCGAAGTGTTCGGGCTCGCTCCGGCCATGGACGCGAGCAAGCTGACCGTAGGGTTGATGCTTAACCGACTGCGCAACACGGGAGCCTCCAATTTTATCCCCGGCTTTAACGAGCGATTTGCCTCGGTGGCTGAAATCATCGACAAAGTCGAGACTCAAATCTCGGCCGCTACGGAGTCAACATTAGTCAAAGACCTCTAAACCCCTTAAAATATCACAACCAACAAAATAATTCTTTAAAGTCATGAAACAACCTATCGCTACCGACAAAGCTCCCGGAGCAATCGGCCCCTACAGCCAGGCTATCGATGCCGGCGCATTCGTTTTCATCTCAGGCCAAATTCCCGTTGACCCTGCTACCGGCAATATTCCCGAAGGGATAACTGCTCAAACAGCCCAATCAATCGCCAATCTCAAAGCCATCCTGGCCGAAGCGGGATTGAGCGTTGACAATGTGGTTAAAACCACCGTGTTCCTGGCCGATATGAATGACTTCGCAGCAATGAACGCCGTTTATGCCGAAGCTTTCACCGCCCCCTTCCCCGCACGGTCAGCCGTTGCTGTCAGAGAGTTGCCCAAGCAAGTACTCGTTGAAATCGAGGTAATCGCAGCCCGCTAACCCCGGTCACGGTGCCGTAAACGCGCTTTCCGCGCTTTCATTCCGACATCATAAGGAAACAAATAACTACAAATAAGAGAGACCACCCGACATGATAATCGAGTGATCTCTTTTATAGTTTTACGCTTGATGTTGGCGAAGATTAGTGGCGGAGAGAGAAGTTGTTTTCGAGGAATTGGGTGTATTGCTCGGGAGTGAGAATTTCTTTCACTTTGCTGAGGTATTCAGCGCGACGAGCTTTAGCTTCGGCCTTCATTGCTTCGCGGTTTTGATCTTTGCCGCCTTCAAATTTGCCATTTTTCTTGCCGTCTTTCTTGTCACCTTTCTTTCCGTCTTTCTTACAGTCTTT
>CAMWUH010000119.1 GCA_947177325.1 uncultured Bacteroidales bacterium | reverse complement strand
AATTACCGATGAAAACGGTCTTTTCAGTCAAACCCTTGATCGCCAGGGCGACTATAGGTTGGTGATTTCATCAGTAGGCAAAACTTCAATTAATCGCCCGTTTCAAGTTAACTCCGTTGCGCCCGATTTTGATTTCGGCATTCTGGTTATGACCGACAACGCCGAAATATTGTCGGAGGTCGAAGTCGTAGCCACCAAACCGCTGGTGGTAAAAGAGATCGATCGCATCGGGTATGATGTGCAGGCCGATGAGGATTCCAAAACATCCAACGTTCAGGACATGCTCCGAAAGGTGCCCATGGTGACAGTCGATGCCGATGGAACTATCAAAGTGAAAGGTTCGGGCAACTTTAAGATTTATAAAGACGGTCGCCCTAACAACTCGTTTACCTCCAACGCCAAAGATATTTTTGCCGCCATTCCGGCTTCGATGATTGAGCGCATTGAAGTTATTACCGACCCCGGTGCCAAGGAAGATGCCGAGGGAGTGGGCGCAATCCTTAATATCGTCACAGTCAAGCACTCGTCGCTCAATGGCTTTATGGGTAATGTGCGCGCCGGCATGATTAGCAACAACGACCGCCCCGTAGGTGGCTTGTGGCTCTCCGGCAATGTCGGTAAATTCGTGTTCTCGGCCAATGCCGGCTACTTCCATCAAGCTGAAAAGATGAATCGCAACAGTTCTGATTCTGAAACCGAATATCTCGAAACCGGCAACACCGAAAAGAGCAACTCTGAAACCCGCTCTCATGGCGACTTCGTGTTTTTCGGACTCGACTCATCGTTTGAACTCGACTCGCTCAACCTTTTTACGCTTGAATTTTCAGGCCATAGCTATGATTTCAAAAACAGAAGCAACTCCTCGACTTTCGGCTATGACCCTGCAGGAAACTTGCTTTACTCATTTTCTACTCTGACCAATACCCCCAAAGGGAAAGGTACCGAGTTTAACGGCAACTTCAATTATCAACACTCCACCCGCCGCAAAGGGGAGTCATTGACTTTCTCTTATCAAATTTCTAACTCCACGGGCAACAGTGAGTCAAACTCCCACTATGAAGATTTGGTTAACTTCCCTGCCGGATATGACTTCCAATCAGCTCTCGGTCATACCAATTTCCTCGAAAACACTCTCCAGCTCGATTGGACTCGCCCCATCAACGAGCATCATACAATTTCAATCGGCGGCAAGTTTATCTCGCGTAATAACCACTCCAAAAACACTACCGACTTCGACTACATCGATGGCAGCCACAAGCCCGACTTCGTTGACTTCTCCCACCTTACCACCATCGGTGCAGGCTACTTTGATTATCGTCTTGTTTACGGCAAGGTAGCCGCTCGTGCAGGTTTGCGCTACGAATACTCTCGTCTGTCGGCTAAATATAAGGATAAGCCGGAAGATAACTTCGGGTCGTCGCTCAACGACTTTGTGCCCCAAGCCTCAGTGATGTATTCGCTCTCAGAAACTTCATCGCTAAAAGCCGCCTACTCATCGCGCATCAATCGCCCCGGTATCAACTATCTCAACCCCAACGTAACATACACTCCAACTTCGCAATCATGGGGCAACCCCGACCTCTCAAGCTCGCTCTATAATTCCCTGATGCTCAATTATTCGTTGTTTACCCGCAAGTTTAATGTTGACCTCAGCGCCAGCTACGACTTTACCAATAATGCCATAGAGCAAGTTACCTGGGCCAATGCCGATGATTACGTTTACTCAACTTATGGCAACGTGGCTCACACCAAGCAATTCCAATTCTCGGCGTTTGCCCAATGGGCCATTACGCAGAAAACCAACGTGATGCTCAACGGCAGTGTCAACTACGACCACGTCCGCTTCACTTCGCAAGGACTGACCAACCATCTTTGGTCAGCAAGCCTATTCTTCCGCGCAACCCAGCAACTGCCCTGGAAGCTCAGGCTTGAGGGTATGATGTTTTACCGCTCGGGCGATCTCAACTCCGTATACGGCTACTCAAATCGCGGAGCCCGCACCATTTTCCACGGTTTCTCCCTGCAGCGCTCTTTCCTCAAAGGGGATGCGCTGACAGTGAAAATCCATGCCCGCAACCCATTCAACAACCATTACGCCGAAACATCTTACGTCAACCGAGGCAGCTTCACATCAATCTCGCATGAATATATGGATGGCATGCGCATGATAGGCCTTGAGCTTAGTTTCCGCTTCGGCACAATGAAGGCTCAGGTGAAGAAAACGACCACCTCAATCTCCAACGACGACCTTCAGGGCGGTGCTCAAGCACCCTCCACCGGCGAGAGCTCGATGTAATCGCGACAATGCTTTAATATTCAGACCCGGTTCCCCAATATTTGTTACACCTGGCTGCATGTTAGCTTTACGATACAGCCTCTCACTATTTTATTGATTAGCGGACAGTAATATTTTTTTATAAATTGAAAAGAAATTTGTACCTTTGCAAGGTTGAAGCGGCATTGGCTTTCACCTGCCGCAGCTATCAATTGATAATCACTCTATTCGCTTTATGCTCAATAAAATCAATCAACTTCAAGACGAAATCAAGGCACTGAGCGCATCAACAATGGAACAAGTTGAGGCTCTGCGCGTAAAATATCTCTCAAAAAAAGGCGAAGTGTCGGCGTTGATGGCCGACTTCCGTAACGTTGCAGCCGACCAAAAACGTCAAATCGGTATGGCAATCAATGAGCTCAAAGAGTTGGCGACTAACAAAATCAATGACCTCCGCAAGCAATTGGCTTCGGCTGATACTTCGCTCGACGGCCTTGACTTGACTCGTACTCCATCTCCCGTGAAGCTCGGCACTCGCCACCCGCTCTCAATTGTGCGAGAGGAAATTATAGCAATTTTCCGACGTTTGGGCTTTACGATTGCTGAAGGTCCTGAGATTGAAGATGATTGGCATGTGTTTTCATCGCTTAACTTTGCAGCTGACCACCCTGCACGTGACATGCAAGACACTTTCTTCATTCAGCGCAATCCAGATGTGTTGCTCCGCACCCATACCTCATCGGTGCAATCGCGCGTAATGGAGACCACCGAGCCCCCGATTCGTATCATCTGCCCCGGACGCGTTTATCGCAACGAGGCTATCTCGGCTCGAGCCCACTGCTTCTTCCATCAGGTCGAGGCGTTATATGTTGATCAAAACGTGTCGTACGCCGACCTGCGTCAAACTCTCCTTTACTTTGCCCGCGAGATGTTTGGTCCAGACACCAAAATTCGCCTCCGTCCCAGCTACTTCCCCTTCACGGAGCCATCGGCCGAAATGGACATTTCTTGCAACATCTGTGGAGGCAAAGGATGTGCTTTCTGCAAAGGCACCGGATGGGTCGAAATTCTCGGTTGTGGCATGGTCGACCCCAACGTGCTCGAGGCCTGTGGTATCGACTCGAAGAAATATTCGGGCTTCGCATTGGGTATGGGCGTTGAACGTATCACCAACTTAAAATATCGAGTGAAAGACCTACGCATGTTCTCTGAAAACGACGTGCGCTTCCTTGATGAATTCCAGCCGGCTCACTAACGAGCTGACAATCAGCTCGCGTAATGTCACCGATTACCGACATACTTACAGTTGCGCTTGGGGGAGCCCTTGGCGCAACTTGTCGTTTCTTGGCTCAGGCAGCAATGCCCTTCAGCAGCCGATGGGGACTTATCGCGGTTAACCTCACAGGGTGTTTGCTGATTGGGATAGTGTGGCGATTGCAACCTTCGCGCGCTTTGTCGTTGCTGTTGGTAACCGGTGTGTTGGGGGGCTTCACTACATTTTCATCGTTTGGCTTCGACACTCTGACGCTGCTGCGCGAAGGGCGGTTAGCGGAAGCGTTGGGCTATGTGGCCGTGAGCGTTTTGGGTGGTTTGGCATTGACTGCCGTGGGATGGTATGCTACAGGTGTGCTGACTCAAAAAATATAATCCATTTAATTCATCGATATTGAATATGACTGTTAAGGAGCGATTTGATGCTGTTATCAAACGTTTCGCCGAGGCAATGCCTGAGGCGGCTACCGAGTTACACTATGACTCACCCTTTCATCTGCTCCTGGCCGTAATCCTCTCGGCCCAATGCACCGACAAGCGCGTCAACATGGTAACTCCGGCGCTCTTTGAGCGCTACCCCGATGCCGAGTCGCTCGCTGCCTCTACGGTAGAGGAAATCTACGAATACATTAAGTCAATCTCTTACCCCAACAACAAGGCGAAATCGCTCTTGGGCGCAGCCCGCGTACTCGTCGAGCGCTTCAACTCTGAAATTCCGGCCGACATCGATGAGCTCATGACATTGCCGGGCGTTGGGCGCAAAACGGCCAATGTGATGCTCTCCGTAGTGTTTGACAAGGCTGCTATGGCGGTTGATACCCATGTGTTTCGCGTGAGCGAGCGCATAGGCTTGACTACCAATTCCCGCACTCCACTGCAAACCGAACAACGGTTGATGAAATATATCCCCGAGGAGATTGTTCCGCTGGCCCATCACTGGCTGATTCTTCACGGCCGCTATGTCTGCAAAGCCCGTCGGCCTGACTGTCTCAACTGCTTTCTGGCCGACGTTTGCCGTTATTACAACAAAACCAAATAGTTAAGCACCCTTAGTTATGACTCCCGGACTCCCAGATTCAACATTCCTGTATATTATTGAAATTATTGGCACATTTGCTTTCGCTATCTCCGGCATCAGATTGGCGGCCTACAAGAAGTTTGACCTCTTCGGGGCTTACGTTGTAGGCTTGGTGACTGCCATCGGGGGTGGTACACTTCGCGATGTGCTGCTCGACATACCGGTTTTCTGGATGCAGACGTGGGTTTACTTAGGAGTCACCGGAGCAGCTTTGGGCATTGTGATTATATTTCGCAAGCTGTTGGTGAGCATGAACAAAGCGCTGTTCATCTTCGACACCATCGGCCTGGCCCTCTTTGTGGTCATAGGCATAGAGAAATCGCTTTCGGCAGATTATCCGATGTGGGTAGCCATTGTGATGGGCGTGATTACCGGCTCCTTTGGCGGAGTGGTGCGCGATATATTAATTAATGTGGAGCCACTGTTTTTTCGCAAGGATATCTACGCAACAGCCTGCCTTGCCGGCGGACTGCTTTATTGGGCTGCATTCTCGCTGAAATTGCCCCCGGTGTTGACTCAGTCGATTTGTGGCATAACAATCATCGTGCTCCGCATGCTTGCGATTCACTATAACTGGTGCTTGCCGCAGCTCAACGTTAACAGTGTCAAGGCCGAGAATGAGTTGACCGACAACAACTGATTCCTCATTCCCTCGTCACAGTATATTTATGAAAGAGCTTTATCATCGTTTGAAACAGAGCCCGCAGGCGCAACTTTTAGTTGCGTTCTGGGTTGCTTTGTGGTTAGTGATGACGTTGTTTGCTCTCGAACTGATGTTGTATTCCTACGTTGGCGCAACCCCATCGCGGGTGCTGACGGCTTTGCTGTTTGCTTTGGCCGAATCGGTGGTTTTGATGTTGCCTTTCGTTTGGTGGCGGTCATGGCGCTATGTGATGCTGCCTGCATTGTGGCTGCTGACAGCCTTTTTTCTGCTCAATCAGGCCTTCGTCAGGTTCGGGGGTGAAATGCCCGCTCTGACAGTGTTTACAATGACTGACAATGTCAATAACGCACTGATTGACAGCATAAGGCGATTGGTGCGTTGGGTCGATGCCGGCTACATTGCAGTGGTGATAGTTTTTACCGTCTATTGGGTTAAATCATGGCGTAAGATGCGCGGCTGCAAACAATGGCTTTCAAAGCCTGTGAAGCGCAAGGCAACACTGTTGATATTGGTAGTGTTAGTAGTGTGGCAAACTGCAGCGGGTGTGTGGGCCTGGTATCGCTACCACTCGTTTGACTATGCTCCGCGGAGCGCCTCGGGATGGCTAACGTTTAAGTTCCGCCGAGTAGGGGTGCCCATGGATGTGGAGCGACCCCATTATTACCTTGATTTCGGCTTGACCGCCTATACCGCAGCCTCGGTTGTAGAGCTTCTGGATTACCTCACGGTAAGCCACCAACTCACCGATGACCAACTCGCCTTGGTTGAGAGCCACATAGCACGATATGCCGACAGCGATTTTACACAACTCTTTGCTGACAACCGCGGTAAGAATCTGATTTTGATAATCGTGGAGTCGCTGAATTCTGAGTTCATCGATAGTGAAATCGGAGGGGTAGAGGTTACGCCAACGCTCAATCGCTTGATCAGGGAGCCGGGCACGGTGTCGGCTCTTAATGTGGTTACGCAGGTGCGCGACGGCATCAGTTCCGACGGTCAGATGCTGCTTAACACCGGCCTTCTGCCATTGACAAAGGGCTCTACGATGATGCGCTATGGCGCGGAAAATAGCTACGAAAGCCTTGCTACGAAGCTCTCCGGCCATTATCCGGCCGTATATTTTGCCAACGAACCTAACTTTTGGAACAAGGGGGTCAGCTTCGCCAATCTCGGCTTCGGAACAATCAAGTCGGCCGAAGATTTCGTTGTCGACCCCGTTGAGGTTGGTGCTGACCGTGCAATGTTTGACCTCATTGTGCGCGATTTGCCGAAGATGAAGCAACCTTTTTTCATTGAGGCGGTTACCATGTCGATGCACTATGGATTGTGGCCGGAGGATGATGTTATGTCGGGTGATTTTGCCCATGAGGGGTATCAGCCCGAGCATTTGAAATTTGTCAGGTCAACGCAATATTTCGACAGTCAGTTAGCGTGGTTCCTCGTGCAATTGAAGCAGATGGGCCTATATGACAATACCGTGGTGATACTCGCCTCTGATCATTCGCTTGCGGCCACTCGCCCGGGTACTCGCATGACCTATTACCC
>CAMWUH010000118.1 GCA_947177325.1 uncultured Bacteroidales bacterium | reverse complement strand
CCAACTATCTTACCCGTCGACAATTTAACGTCCGCCTTACCGTCGATTTCTAACGGCAAAACTAAACACATAAAAAACCGGCCTTCTATATTG
Source organism: uncultured Bacteroidales bacterium (assembly GCA_947177325.1). Lineage (GTDB taxonomy): Bacteria > Bacteroidota > Bacteroidia > Bacteroidales > Muribaculaceae > JAGBWK01. The sequence goes on along the minus strand of CAMWUH010000118.1, from coordinate 6,781 downwards.
CAGATAGAAGGCCGGTTTTTTATAACAATATTTTAAATCGCTGTTTAAAAATAATAATCAGCTCCTTATTTGATAAGATATTGCGAAGATATTGATTCGTTGGAGTGGACTCGGCGAATTGTGTCGGCAAACATGCGGGCAACTGAAAGCACTGTAACCTTATCGCTATGTTTAGTGTAAGGAATTGAGTTGGTAAAAATCATTTCGGTCAGTCCGCAATTGTTAACGCGCTCAGTCGCAGGATCACTCATGATTGCATGTGATGCAAGAGCTCTAACTGATTTTGCGCCATTGGCAATCATCAGGTCAGCGGCTTTTGTAATTGTGCCCGCTGTATCAACCATGTCGTCAACCAGGATTACATTCTTATCCTTAACGTCGCCGATAACAGTCATAGTGGCTACAACATTAGCTTTTGCTCGCTGCTTGTGGCAGAGTACCAAAGGCACATTCAAATATTTTGCGTAGTTGTTGGCACGTTTTGCGCCACCCACATCGGGAGTGGCGATAACCATATCCTCAAGTTTCAAAGATTGAATATAGGGGATAAACACTGATGAAGCGTACAGGTGATCAACCGGAACGTCAAAAAAGCCCTGAATTTGGTCAGCATGCAAGTCCATAGTGATTACGCGGTCAACTCCCGCTGCTGTCAGCAGGTCGGCAACAAGTTTGGCGGCAATCGAAACTCTCGGTTTATCCTTGCGGTCCTGACGTGCCCAACCGAAGTAAGGCATAACTGCAATCACTGATTTGGCTGATGCGCGTTTGGCTGCATCAATCATCAGCAACAGCTCCATCAGGTTATCGCTGTTAGGAAAAGTGGATTGAACGAGATATACTTCGTGACCACGAATTGATTCTTCAAACGATACTTCAAATTCGCCGTCGGTTTTTTTTTTTATTTTGATTTGTCCGAGTTCTACACCAAGTTCTTTGCAAATTTCGTCGGCCATATAGCGCGATGCTGTTCCTGCAAAGACTTTCAATGGAGGTAATGCACTCATTTTGTGAAAAATTGATTTGGTTATTTAATGTAAGCTTATATTATTTTTTTGTAGACTTCTTTTTCGAGCTCTTATGTGCCTCTGTGTGAAGTGGCTTAATATCGCCCGTTTTAACTTTCCATATCACAGCCGAATACGGAGCAACCTTTGTAACAAACTTCTCTTCGCTTGTAAAGAATTTTTCTTCTTCTGCGTCTGAAAGTAATTCTTTCATCATCGCTTTGCCCTGCGGCAAAGCAAGCATATCAAAAGCATGCTGGGGCAAATTGATATGTAGCGTAGTTTCATAATCTGCAAAATTAGCGCAAATTATTAATGTCTCTTTACCAAAGGAGCGTAGGAATATGTAGTTGCGATGGGGGTTGACACCTTCGCTTTCATAGTTAACATACATAACATCGAAAAAGGCACCCTGGCTAATGGCCTTTTCTTTGTTACACATGGTTAATATGCGGGCATACACATCTCGCAATTGCCGCTCATCGTCTGTTAAGTTCTGAACTGATGGCTGCCCTGCATTGAGCCAGCGACGTATGGTGCAAATTGACCAGAAGTCGAAAATCGTGGTTCGCCCGTCGCGCCCGCTGAAGCCTTCTGCTTCCATTCCCGGTTCGCCCAGTTCTTGGCCCATATAAAGCATAAACGGGCCACGATTTATCATTGAACTGACAACCAACGATGGAACTACCTTCCGCGCATCACCGGCATAAAAGTCCGAGGCAAAGCGTTGCTCATCGTGATTTTCAAGGAAGTTGAGCATATTGTCTGCTACGCCTTCCACGGTTTGCCATGTTGAGGTCAACGTAGCGGCAGAATAATTCATTGTTTCTATACCTCGGAGCGTGTCATAAAGGTTTACTTTATCATACAGGTAGTCAAAGCCGCCATCGTAGATATAGCGGCGATATAACCCTACGTCGTAGATTTCGGCGATGAATACAACGTCGGGGTATTGATTCTTTACATTGCGGATTGCCCATCGCCAGAATTCAACTGGCACCATGTGTGCCATATCACAACGGAATCCGTCTACTCCTTTCGATGCCCAATATCTGAGTATATGCAGCATCTTGAACCATGTTGGCGGAATAGGGTTAAAGTGAGTTGAACCGTTGCCCGGATCATATCCATAGTTAAGTTTAACGGTCTCATACCAATCGTTGCTCCCGGGAAAAGCCGTAAAGCAATCATTACCTGAGGCTTTTGCCGGGAATTCCACGTAGGCGTCATAGCCTTGACCTAAATCTATGTGCGGCGCAAATTGTTGGCGCGTGATGTAATAGAAATTATTGGTTGGAGAGAAAAACATATCAGTGTTATCTCCGGTGCCGAAGTCTTCAATCCCGACCGGCTTGACATCAGAATAATATTGACGAGCTACATGATTCGGCACAAAGTCTATTATGACCTTCATGCCCGCCTTATGGGTTCGCTCGACAAGAGCTTCAAATTCACCCATTCTGTTCGGCACATCTACCGCTATATCCGGGTCAATGTCATAATAGTCGGTTATAGCGTAGGGAGAACCCGCTTTTCCTTTCACTATGTGGGGATTCTGACGTTGAATACCGAAGCGAGTGTAATCTACATCATGAGCATGCTCAATAACGCCGGTATACCAAACGTGCGTACAGCCTAACTCTTTTATCCCCTTCAGCACCTTAGGGGTGATATCATTCATCTTGCCACTACCATTTTGCTCAATGGTGCCACCCGGCAGATTTGTAGCATTCGCATTACTGAATAATCGAGGTAAAAGCTGATATATTATTGGTTTAATTGCCATTCTTTCGATATTATGATTAAAGGAAACTATATTTATTGAATATCTTCTATTGGATACGGTGTAGGAAAATGAGGTAAATCTTTCGGACGATTGGCTGCGAACACTTCCGGGTTACGCTCCATCAGTTCTTGCAGGAAACGCCGGGTTGCTGTATAACCTCGGAGGTAAACATTATTAATCTCTTTCAAATCAAAAGTTTTATAACTGCTCATTTCCGGCAATTCTATTTGATAATCGCAAAGATCCATGTCGTCCTTTACATTACCCTTGAGCATTAAATCGTAGGTTCGCAACCCTACTTCTAATATTGAGTTCTTTTTCGAACGTGATGATGCCGATGGCAACGGACTGCAATTAATTCCAATCAATTGCTCGCATTTATCGCGCAAAATCCATGATGGCACATTGTGCATCACTCCTCCGTCTACATATCTGACTCCGTCAATTACTACCGGATGAAACACTATAGGCACACTACACGAAGCTGCCATGCGTTCATATAACGGACCGCTGTCAAAAACCTTTGCCGTGCCATGGTCAAGGTCAGTAGCTCCTATAAATGTCGGTATATTCAAATCTTCAAAGGTGTTTACCTTCGGCATCACCTTCTTGATATGTTTCTTAAATCGTTCAATTTTAAAAAAGCCTCCGCCACGAATCGAAAATTGGCACAAGTCGCGAAATTTTACCCGCGAAAACAATTTCATCATTTCGTGACAAGGCACGCCGGCTGCATACATAACCGCTACCACACTGCCGGCACTGACGCCTGCTATGCAGTCGGGCTTAATCCCTAATTCTTCAAATGCTCTTAAAGCACCCACATGTGCAAAACCCTTGGCACCGCCCCCTGAGAGGGCAATCCCGAGTTTATATGGCTTTGAAGTTACGTCGGTCATCGGCTGATGTTTATTTCACTTTGCAAAGTTAATGGTTTTTTGCTTATATATCCCATTTTTTGCCGTTAATTTTAAAAATAAAAAGAGGCCCATATTTTTTACAGATTATCTAAATGCAATTTGAAAAAAAATCACTAATTTTGCGGTAATTTGCACAAATTATCTAATCTAACTCTCATTTTTTTGCAATGTCAGAATTAGCTACTAAATACAACCCCTCCGAGGTTGAAGAAAAATGGTATGACTATTGGTTGAAACACAACCTTTTCAAGTCAACCCCCGATGCTCGTGAGCCCTACACTATCGTTATCCCGCCCCCTAACGTCACCGGCGTCCTGCACATGGGCCACATGCTTAACAACACCATTCAGGACATCCTGACTCGTCGTGCCCGTATGGAAGGGAAAAACGCACTTTGGGTGCCCGGTACTGACCACGCATCTATCGCTACCGAAGCTAAGGTTGTGGCTAAATTAGCTGACGAAGGCATCAAAAAATCTGACCTCACACGCGAAGAATTTCTAAAGCACGCCTGGGCTTGGACTGAAAAACATGGCGGTATCATCCTCAAGCAACTCCGCAAACTCGGTGCCTCTTGCGACTGGGACCGCACTGCTTTCACTCTCGATGAAATCCGTTCAAAGAGCGTAATAAAAGTGTTTGTCGATCTCTACAACAAAGGCCTTATTTATCGCGGTGTCAGAATGGTTAACTGGGATCCCGCTGCCCAAACCGCGCTCTCTGATGAGGAAGTGATTTATCAGGATGAGCACTCCAAACTTTTCTATCTTAAATATAAAGTAGTCGACGATCCTGAAGGCCGATATATAATTGTGGCCACAACTCGTCCCGAAACCATTCTTGGCGATACTGCCGTTTGCGTTAACCCCGATGACCCCCGCTACACATGGCTCAAAGGCAAGAAAGTCGTTGTGCCTATGGTTGGTCGTGAAGTTCCAATCATTATGGACAGCTATGTTGAGATGGATTTCGGCACCGGCTGTCTTAAAGTCACTCCTGCCCACGACGTCAACGACTATATGCTCGGAGAAAAATATAATTTGCCTGTCATCGACATTTTCAACCCCGATGGCACAATCGCTGAAGCCGGCGGTATGTATATCGGCAAAGACCGCTTTGACGTCAGAAAAGAAATTGTTGAAGATCTCAAGAAAGCAGGCCTCGTTGAAAAAGTTGAAGACTACGACAATAAAGTCGGCTATTCCGAACGCACGAAGGTAGTAATCGAGCCTAAGCTCTCAATGCAGTGGTTCCTTAAAATGTCTACTATAACTCCACCTGCGCTCGATGCCGTTGAAACTGACGAAGTCAAATTCTATCCCCCGAAATTCAAGAATACTTACCGCCACTGGATGACCGACACTAAAGACTGGTGCATCAGTCGTCAACTTTGGTGGGGACACCGCATCCCGGCTTGGTTTCTGCCCGAAGGTGGCTTCGTGGTCGCCGAGACTGAAGAAGAGGCTCTCAAGCTCGCTAAAGAAAAAACAGGCAACGATGCTCTTTCGCTTGCCGACTTGCGCCAAGACTCCGATTGTCTCGACACATGGTTCAGCTCTTGGTTGTGGCCAATCTCATTGTTCAATGGTATTCTTGACCCCGACAACGAGGAAATTAAATACTACTACCCCACTTCCGACCTCGTCACCGCCCCCGACATTATCTTCTTCTGGGTAGCGCGCATGATTATCGCGGGATTTGAATTTGAAGGTAAGAAGCCATTCAATTCAGTTTATTTCACCGGTATTGTTCGCGATAAAATTGGCCGAAAAATGTCGAAACAACTCGGCAACTCACCCGACCCATTGGAACTTATCGCTACTTACGGCGCCGATGGTGTCAGAATGGGAATGATGATGTCAGCTCCGGCCGGTAATGACATTATGTTTGATGACAAACTCTGCGAAAACGGTCGTAATTTCTGCAATAAAATCTGGAATGCATTCCGCCTCGTCAAAGGATGGGAAGTTAACCCCGAAGCCTCACAGCCCGAAGTTGCCAAACAAGCCATCTCATGGTTTAAATCTCAGCTTTCTGCTACAATTGTTGAAGTCAACGATCTGATATCGAAATTCCGCCTCTCTGAAGCGCTTACTGCCATCTTCAAGCTGTTCCGCGACGACTTCTCTTCGTGGTATCTTGAAATGGTCAAACCCGCTTATGGCGAAAAAATTGACGGCGACACCTTGCGTGTGACCGAGCAATACTTCGATGCTCTCCTCCGTTTGCTTCATCCATTCATGCCTTTCATTACCGAAGAACTCTGGCAACACTTAGCCGATCGTCGCGAAGGCGAGTCTATTATGTATGCCCCCGTTCCGGAAGCAACTGAAATCAACGCCGATGACATTAACCGCATGCTCCGTGCACAGGAAATTATCACTGCTGTTCGTGGCGTGCGCGCAGCCAAAAACTTGTCGCCTAAAGAAGTGTTGTCGCTCAACGTCATAGCCTCTGAGCTTAACGCTCCCGAGGCAGTAATCTGCAAGCTGGCTAACTTGTCAGCCATCAATATCGGTGCTGAAAAAGATGCCGCCGCAGCATCATTCCTCATCGGCACTACTGAGTTTAATGTTCCGCTCAACAACAAAATCGATACTGCCGCAGAAATCGAGCGCCTGGAAAAAGAGAAAGCCTATCTTGAAGGTTTCCTCGCTTCAGTTATGAAAAAGCTTGGTAACGAACGATTTGTTAACAATGCCCCGGCAGCCGTAGTCGAGGCGGAGAACAAAAAACGTAGCGATGCCGAGTCAAAACTCGCAGCTATTGCAGAAACGCTTTCAGCTCTTAAAGGTATCTGACCAACTCCCGATTAATCCCGTAGTCGCATTATAGACAATTTCCGATAAAATGCCGCTATCCTAATTTACTGACAGGATAGCGGCATTACTTTTTGACCCATATAGCAGCCATTTGGCATTTTTGACGTGAAAAAACGCCCATTTTGACCCATAAGCCTATTTTTTCTATAAGTAAGTTTCGATAATTAGGTTATAATAAGATACGAGATTTATATTAACGCGAGTTCGGGATAAGGGAACCATATATGACCGTAGTTATATGGACAC
>CAMWUH010000117.1 GCA_947177325.1 uncultured Bacteroidales bacterium | reverse complement strand
CCACCTGACCACACGTCGCGGTCTTCGAGGTAAGTACTTCGGAGCACGTTGTCGCTACCCGAGCCTTTCAAGCCCATGCCATATTTGCGCATGTTGAAAATCTGGAATTTGAAAGCGCCGTTAAACATAAGGCTAAGGTCGAAGTTTTTCCAGCGAATGGTGTTGTTCCAAGTGAGGAAGTGTCGGGGGGCGCCGTCGCCAATGTAGCGTTTATCTTTGGGGTCGGCAGCAGCGGCGGGCACTTTCTCGCCGTCGGCAGTGTAGACGAGCATATTGTGGTTTTCATCAACGCCGGCATATTCATAGCCCCAGAACTGACCGATGCGGCCACCCTCTTCAATGCGGAAGAAGTATTCGCTTGTGCCAACACCCGGTTTCTGATACATATCGAGGTAAGAGGCCTGATAGATGGAGTTGGAAAGCTTGGTGAGCTTGGTAGTGCCGTAAGAGTAGTTAATGCCTGTGGTCCAGGTGACCGGTTTGTTGATAACAGCTTCGGCTGTAAGAGCGAGCTCGATACCTGTATTGCGGGTTGTACCTACGTTAACCAGGATTTCAGGATAAACGTAAGGGGGCTGCGGAGCAGTGTAGTTGTAGAGGAGGTCCTGCGAGCGACGGTCGAAGTATTCGATTGAACCGTAAAGACGGTTAAACAACATGAAGTCGACACCGACGTTGATGCTCGAAAGTTTTTCCCAACCCAAATCGGGGTTGGCATTGTTGGATGGGCGATAACCTGTCACCCAAGTTCCGTCGATAAGGTAAGTGCCGTTGGGAGAGTAGGTTGCCAATGATTGGTAAGCGCTGAAGTCGCTTCGACCGGTTACACCGTAAGAGAAGCGGGGTTTCAAGCTCTGAACGGTTTGAACATATTCTGAAAGGAAGGGAGCTTTAGCCATTTCCCATGCGACTGAGGCAGCGGGGAATGAGCCCCATTTCTTATCGGCGCCGAATTTGGTAGAGCCTTCATGGCGCAGAGAAACCGAACCAATCAACATGCCCTTCCAAGAGTAGTTGACGCGACCGAAGAAACCGATAAGTGTTGACTGGCTCTTGCCGCCATACATAACCGCTTTACCATCGCCAAGCCAAGAGCCTGAGCCGATGCCGTTCCAAAGAGGCTTGTCGAAAGTGAAGTCGTTGTTCTGCATGAACATCTGTTCCCAGTTGGTGCGCTCGAAAGAGTAGCCTGCTACCACTTTCAGGTCGTGGTCATCTTTTTGGAAACCGTAGTTGGCAATCCATTCAACGCTGCTGGTCCACCATTTCTGATAGTGTTGAGAAGCACGACCGGCGTAGCCGCCCCAATAAGATTCACCTGAAGTTGTGGGAGTGTAATAGTCGCTCTTGAGGTCGTTGTAATTATAAGAGTAAGAGAGAGTGGTGCTGACGTTGTGGAAGTCGTTGTTCCAGATGTTGTATTTAATGTCGCCGGAGCCGAGCAAGTAAGTGCGGTTGCCACGAGATGTGTTGACGCGGAGTTGCTGCACCGGGTTTTTGATGTCGGTGGGTGAAGTGGGCTGATAATATGTGCCGTCTTCGTTGTACACGGGGATTGTAGGGTTCATGCCCAGAGCGGTGTCAAACATGCCTGAGTCGCCCCATTTTTCTTTAACCTTACGAGCATTAAGGTTGAAGGTGAAGCGGAGGTGGTTGTTGAGAGTGTTGGCCGAAACGGCAGCACGACCGCCGAATTCCTCGCGACCGCTCACGATATCCAGACCGTTGGCTTTCTTCCAGTTAACGGAAGCAGTGTAGTAGCCGCCGTTGGCAAGAGAGCCGTCGATAGAGAGATATTGGTTAGTGTCGTAAGATGATTTGCGGGTAATGAGGCTATACCAATCGGTGTCTGCGCCGTAGTCGTGGCCGCGACGAGCGAGGCGCCATTCGTAGGGCGAGAGCACTTCCGGACGGTCTTTTGCAAAAGAGAGTGCGCCGTATGAGTCGTAAGTGATAACGGGCAAACCGGGCTCGCCAACACCTTTTTTAGTAGTGATAAGGATAACACCGTTGGCGCCGCGTGTACCGTAGATAGCTGCAGAAGCGGCGTCTTTCAAGACTGACATTGACTCGATGTCCTGAGGAGCGAGGGTGCGGATATCGCCACCTGCCACACCGTCAATAACGATCAAAGGCTCGTTGCCGGCGCTGAGTGAAGTTGCACCGCGCACCTGCAATGAAGCGCCGCCGTTGGGGTCGGCTGCCGCAGTGCTCGACACATTCAAGCCGGCTACCTTGCCGGTCAGCATCTCCATGGGGCTATTCATGGCGCCTTTCTGGAAATCGTCGCGGTTAACCTGCACGATTGAGCTCGAGAGCTCCTTGCGGCTGAGAGAGCCGTAGCCTACAACAACCACTTCGTCGAGGAGCTCGGCGTTCTCATCCATTGTTACATTAATAGTTGTGCGACCGTTGACTGCTTCCTCAACAGTGCGGAAGCCCACATAGCTGAATACCAAAGTGGCATCAGCCGGCACATTGTTAAGGCTGAACTTACCGTCGATGTCGGTTGCCGTGCCGTGGGTTTGATTACCTTTAACCGATACGCTAACGCCAAACAGTTCGTCCCCTATGGGGTCACTGACTGTGCCTGAAACGGTCAACAGCTGCGCCGACACTGCCGGCGAAGCCATCAGAGCCAGAGCCATTACCATTGTAACGACCCACGCTCTTAAATTCCATGGTTTCTTTTTCATTGAGTTTATGATTGATTTAAGTTATAGTTAGCAAGGTTGATAGTGGTTGTCGCAACCTCATCGGCAAATTTCGCCATCATTTATAATATAGTCAAGCGATTCAAACTAAAATCAAACTTTATAAAATTTATTTATCCCTTATTTTCAACCGATTAATCCAAATCAACAAATGTAAAAATCAAAGCTCAATTCAATTAATGAAACTTAAAAAATCATGACGAAAATCAGGCCATATTCTTGACCTCGTCTTCAAACCGGTCGGGGCGGAGGGCACGCTTGCGCATCTTTGAGCGATAGGTGTAGATGGTCGACAGCGAGCAACGCAAAAATTGAGCTATCTTGGCGCTGTCGTCAATGCCGAGTCTGACGAGTGCATAAAGGCGCAACTCGGTGTTGAGCAACTCGCCCGGCTTCAGAACCACTTGCTCGTCGGGCTGCAAAAGCTGATTGAATTTCTCGACAAACGCCGGATAAATATTGAGAATGGCTTCGTCAAATTTCACATAAAAATTTTTCAGCATCTGGTCGGCAATGTCGCTCGACTCGAGTTTTTTCTGCAAGGCAGCCCTGTTTGCCCCCTGAGCGGTCAACACCCTTAGTGATTGTTGATAATGCTGCAAACTTGATATGGCCGTAGAGCAATATTCCATAAACAGGCCCGCATATTGCTCCTTAGTGCGGTTAAATGTCCGCAACTCCATGTTGGCTTGCTCAAGCTGCGCCGACTTCAGGCTCAACGCCTCATTTGCATCGGAAACCCGCTTGTTGGCGCGCCTGACAGCTTTAAACTGCTTGCGCATAAAGAGCAATGCAAAGATCAATACAATAGCCAGAACCGCTAAAACACCCATCAAAATACGCTGACGATGAGTAAGTCGATTTTGCAGAGCACTGTAAGCATCATCAATAACCGGCAACATCTTGCTCGACTGCGCGTTGCGCATCATTGCCGAATAGAAATTGGCATCAGCTATGCTCTTTTTCAAATAGCGGTTGGCTCGCTCGACGTCGCCCGATTCAAACATCACGGTAGCCAGTTCGCGAAACGACATATTCTCCTTCACCGCTCCCTGCGCATCGGAGATAGCGCTTAGCGTAAGATATTTGCGATATTCATCATCATTGCCGGTGGTTTTATAGATGTAGGCCAGAGTCGATGCCAGAATAGAAAACTCGCGGCTGCCTGATTTATATTGCTCGAGGTTTTGGCTAATGGCCTCGATTGCTTCCTGTTCATGGCCGGTGCGGGCCATCTCGGTCATAACGTAGGTCATGTGGTTAAACGACCCCGGGCGCAATATCTGCTGAAGCGAGTCAGAATAAACGGCGCGCTGCGACGTATAGTCAACGGCCGAAGCGTGCTCGTCGGTATATTCGCTTAAATATTGATACAGGGCGCAATAGGTTGAATAATACGGTTCGAGCAAATCATCGCCGAGAGAGTCGCGAGGAATGGAGCGCATGACATCGAGAGCATCGCTGAACAACCCTGCATGGGCAAATACGTCGCCCCGGCGGATGAGCAGCCGCGTGTACTCACCCGGGAAGCGAGTGATTTCAGGGCGCGACAAATTTTGATTGATGTAAAACAATGTAGAGTCGGCATTATAGGCGTTGAACTCTTCGGCAAGCTGATTAGCCAAATCAACGCGACGCTTGACGTCGGCAGCTCGGTAGTATTCATCGCGCAGCCGGGCTATGCGACTCTCTTTTATATCTTCATAATTCGAACTCTCGGCAATTGTGGCGTCGAGCTGATTATATAAATGAGATAAATCGTCGGGGTGAGCAGTTGATGATTGATTGCCACAAGAGGCAAGACCCAGGATGATAATCGCGACAAGACAAAGTTTTTTCATGGTATGAAAGAATGGAGTTGCCGTAAAATTATCAAATTTTTCTCACTTCGCCAACTCCTCTACCCCATTACCCGAAAAATTCAAAGAAAATCAAACGTATTTCATCTGACAATCAATATATTCACCAATCGAAAATCAAACTATTTTCTATGGCGATTTTCAAAAAAAACAGCGATAAAGGTGGGGATTCCGCAGGCTATTATCATTATCAACGATGCAGCTAACACTACATTGCCAAAGGCGAGGGCGTCGGTGGTGTTCAAATCGGGTACGTAGCACCCCAGACCAAACATCATAGCTATCTGATAGGGACCTATACCGCCGTTTGAGGGGATACCCATCGCTATCGACGCCAACACATAGCATACAAAGACCGCTGAATAGCCGTGCTCGGCAAAAACCTGTCGCGTAAACTCAAAGGTCTCGAAGCAGCAAACGAGGGTAAAGAAATATGTAAGCCAAAGCACCACGGTCAGCAATAACCACCAGCCGCTGCCACGCATGTGGAAAATCGACACAAATCCGCGGCCAATATTGCGCAGCATCTGCTGAGTTTTTTTGACCAGACTGCTCTCGCTTGACCACCTTACAAACACGATAATACCTCCCACTATCGCCACGATGACAACATAGAGCCAGGGGGATGACAGAAATCCTCCTAGGGCACGGTAAGCGTCGGGATATTTGGCAATAAATCCGGCAACGGCCGGGCGAGCCAAAAACAGCGTTGCCACCAACATAATGATGACTATAAGCACGTCGGTCAACCTCTCGGCAAACATTGCCCCCAGCGCAGTGGCAAACGGCGCCCTTTGACGCCGAGCCACGTATTCGGCCCTCCATATCTCACCCAGACGAGGAAACACCAGGTTAACAGCGTATGTGCCAACAATGCTGTAAACCGAAGGCATCACCGGCAGGTCGATTCCCGAGGCGCGCAGCTGAATGCGCCACCGCAGTGCGCGCCAAACGAAGCCGGCCACGGTCAGCACCATCGCCAACGCTATCCACCTGAAATCGCAACCCTCTTTTATAAATGCTAATATAGCGCCGAAATCCTGACCGCGAAACAACACATAGCACAACCCCACAGTTATCACCGGAGGCACCAACATTCCAATCCACTTCGACCATCGGCTGCGTCCGGAGCGGGAAGCCGCGGGAGCTTCATCAGAGTGGTAATCAGAGTGAATTTCGGGGGGCGTGGCAGAGTTATTTTCAGTCATCGGAAGATATTTTTTGCAAAGAAAACCATTTTTAGCCAATTTTATACCATTTATTTTGACAAAAAAGCTAAATTTGTAATTGTGATGTTAATTATTGCGAAGAAATGAGATTAGTAATTCAGCGAGTAAAACAAGCATCGGTGACGGTTGCGCCTGATTATTTCCGTCGGATTGATGGCGGACTGATGGTACTCGTCGGCATCGAAAACGGCGACACGCCCGACGACGTGGCTTGGCTCGTGAAGAAAACTATCGACCTGCGCATCTTCAACGATGACCAAGGCGTCATGAACCGCTCGGTGCTCGACACCGGGGGCGCCATTCTGGCCATTTCTCAATTCACACTCCTGGCATCAACCCGCAAAGGAAATCGCCCGAGCTACATCAATTCCGCTCCGCCGGCCGTTGCCGAGCCACTCTATCGCCAATATTGCGAAGGGCTCGAAGCCGCCGGAGTGGCAACAGTGGAGCGGGGCATCTTCGGAGCCGACATGGATGTCAGCCTAATCAACCACGGTCCGGTCACCATTATCATCGACTCACGGCTGCGCTTCTAAAGCCGGCTCTCAATCAACTAACCTGAATGACCCTGAGTGAATATCAATCAACCGTCGACCAATGGATTACAACCATAGGAGTCAGGTACTTCTCCCCTCTGACCAACATGGCAATCCTGGCCGAAGAAACGGGCGAAGTGGCCCGCCAGATGGCTCGTATCTACGGCGAGCAATCGTTTAAAGAGGGGGAAACTCCTCAACTGGCCGACGAGTTGGCCGATCTCCTATGGGTGATCGCTGCAATCGCCAATCAATCAGGCATCGACCTGACTGAGGCCGTCAAGGCCAACATCGAAAAGAAAACCCGCCGCGATGCTACCCGTCATCGCAACAATCCGCTCCTCTGAGCCGTTATTTTATCCGAAACCTAAATAATAACCTTAAAATACATATAATACTATTATGGCTGACAAATATCGCGACACTATCGCCTCTTTCGCGCCACTGACCGATGACCAAGCAGTGGCCGACAAAGTTAAAGAAATCATTGAAAAACACGCCGCCGACAACAACACCCCCGACGTGCACCGCTTCCTCTTCAGCTCAAT
>CAMWUH010000116.1 GCA_947177325.1 uncultured Bacteroidales bacterium | reverse complement strand
CCTTCCCCACTCCCTTGCATAAGACCCGGTTCCCCAATATTTGTTAATACTGAGGCGGTCAAGCGTTATGCATCTGCGACCGCTCGTAATCCTCGGAGTAATCTCCCCGCCCGCGCCATTACGGATTGTCTGAAAATCCGATTTTTTTTGACAGGTCAGCCAAAAAAACCGAACAAATTTAGCGATAGTTCCAAAAGTTTTAGTAAATTTGTAAAAAATTGGGAAAAGATATGGCTGCCGACTTCGATAATCGTCTCTCAGCAATCGAATCAAAAACTCGCTTGCTCATCGACCTCTACAAAAAGGCTATCGACGAGCGCGACACCCTCGCTAATCAGGTCAACTTTCTGACTCGGGAAAACATCAACGCCCGTAAAGAAATCGAAACCCTGAAAACAAAGCTTGAGTACATGACCGTTGCTTCGACCATTTTGCCAACCGCCGACGATATCGATCATAGCCGCCAATTCCTATCCCGTTTAGTGTGGGAAATCGACCAATGCATAGCAAGGCTTAGCGACTGATCCCAAATCGGCCTCTTGGCCTCGCCAACTACTGACGACGATACTCTTTGCCCATTGCTCAATGCCCGATATATTAAACATAACTATCAAGCTCGCCGAGCTCCCTCCCATTCCGCTTAGAATTCCTCGCGATGAAGAGCCGGTGGTTCGCACGGCCGAATACAATGTCAACCGTTTGTGGCGTCAGTGGCGCCAACAATTCACCGACAAATCGGCTTTTGAAGTTCTCGCTATGGTAGCATTCCAATTTGCCAAAGCCTACGAAATTCAAAATAATCGTGTTGACAAAACCGCCTCGCTGCTTGAAAATTTTGAATCGCAACTCGACGGCGCATTAATGAAAATGAACCCGGAATCTACCGAGCGTCAAATGCCCGACATTGTGCAATAAGGCTATTGATTTAGTAGCTGTCACCTGCCGTATCGCCCGACCTTCAACCCTCTCCGCAACCCACTCGCAACGGTCGACTGTATATCATTTCAACCCCGCACGCAACTGACTTGCAGCCCTTCCTTTTCCCACAGGCTCAAGCTGTTTACGTGCCTTTTTTATTTTTCATCTGTTCTATCCATGGACAACTTCATCATTTATGCCGGCATTGCAATTATCGCCCTCGCCATCGGCGTTGTTGCCGCTATCATCGTTCAACGTAAAATGGCTCAGTCCCGAGCCCGACTTATCATCGACGAAGCTACCCGCGAAGCCGATGCTCTAAAGAAAAATCGACTTCTCGAAGCGCGTGAGGAAGAACTCAAAATCAAAGCTGAAGCTGAAAAAGCCGCTAACCAACGCATGTCGAAAGTGCAGTCAGCCGAAGCCAAGCAAAAACAACGCGAGCTCCAACTCAACCAACAACAATCTGAAAATCAGCGCACCCGCAATGAACTCGAAACATTGCGCCAAAACATCGAAAACCAAAACGCCGTGCTCGACTCACGCCGCGAGGAGCTCGACAAATTGACCCGTCAGGCTCGCGAAACCCTCGAACACATCTCCGGCCTCTCAAGCGAAGAAGCTAAGGAAAAGCTCATCAACTCCCTAAAGGATGAAGCCAAAACCGCTGCCGCCGCTTATATAAACGACATCATGGACGAGGCCAAAATGACTGCTAATCGTGAAGCAAAACGCATTGTGGTTCAGTCAATCCAGCGCGTCGCTACCGAAACCGCCATCGAAAATTCCGTTACAGTATTCCATATTGATTCCGACGAAATCAAAGGCCGCATTATCGGCCGTGAGGGTCGCAACATCCGCGCCCTCGAAGCTGCCACCGGTATCGAAATCATCGTTGACGACACCCCCGAAGCTATCGTGCTCTCCGGCTTCGACCCCGTGCGCCGCGAAATCGCCCGCCTTGCTCTCCACCAGCTCGTTGCCGACGGCCGCATCCACCCCGCACGCATCGAAGAAGTCGTTAACAAAACCCGTAAGCAAATCGAAGAAGAAATCATCGAAACCGGAAAGCGAACAGCCATCGACCTCGGCATTCACGGGCTCCATCCCGACCTCATTCGCCTCATAGGCAAAATGAAATATCGTTCATCTTACGGCCAAAACCTCCTGCAACACGCTCGCGAGACTGCCAATCTCTGCGCCGTCATGGCCTCCGAACTCGGTCTTAACCCCAAGAAAGCACGTCGCGCAGGCTTGCTCCACGACATAGGCAAAGTGCCCGACGAAGAGCCCGAATTGCCCCACGCACTTCTCGGCATGAAGCTTGCTGAAAAATATAAAGAGAAACCCGAAATCTGTAACGCTATCGGTGCTCACCACGACGAAATCGAGCAAACAACCCTCCTGGCTCCCATCGTGCAGGTGTGCGACGCCATTTCAGGCGCTCGTCCCGGTGCTCGCCGCGAAATCGTTGAAGCCTACATCAAGCGCCTCAACGACCTTGAGCAGCTCGCGCTCTCCTATCCCGGAGTTATCAAAACCTACGCTATTCAGGCCGGCCGCGAACTCCGCGTTATCGTTGGCGCCGACAAAATCGATGATGTCGAAACCGAAAAACTCTCGGCCGAAATTGCTCGTCGCATTCAGGATGAAATGACCTATCCCGGCCAAGTTAAAATCACCGTTATCCGCGAAACTCGCGCCGTTAGCTTCGCCAAGTAATCATGACGACCGACGAATTAAATAACCCCGTTCCCGTCGAAGACAATATTACCCCGGTTCAAAACGCTTCAGCTCCCGAAGTTTTTGAGGAAGAGAGCAGCTCGCCGGCCGACGCCCCTAAAATGGGATGCTGCCGCCGTTGCGAGAAAGAGCCTCCCCGAGGCAAGTTGACTTCATGGAATTATCTGGCCGACGTCCCGGGTGGATTTGCCGACTCACCTTATGTGGAGGTGCAGTTCAAAAACACCCGCAAAGGCTACTTCATCAACTCCGACCGACTCCCCCTGAAGCAGGGCGATTGGGTCGCCGTTGAAGCTGCCCCGGGTCACGACATCGGTCAGGTGACTCTAACCGGCCGACTGGTTGAGCAGCGCATGCGCCGCCACTCCGGTAAAAACGACTCGGAGGTGCGCAAAGTGTTTCGCCTCGCCCGCCCCTCTGATTTTGAAGTGTTCAAGCAAGCCAAAGCCCGCGAAAACGAGGTTATGATTCGCTCGCGTAAAATCGCCGCTTCGCTCAATCTAAATATGAAAATCGGCGATGTGGAATTTCAAGGCGACGGCAACAAAGCAATCTTCTACTACATTGCCGACGAGCGCGTCGACTTTCGCCAACTCATTAAGATTCTGGCCGAAACTTTCAAGGTCAGAATTGAAATGAAGCAGATTGGTGCCCGCCAGGAAGCCGGCCGAATTGGAGGTATTGGCCCATGTGGCCGCCCATTGTGCTGCGCCTCATGGATGACTCGATTCGTTTCGGTAGCCACCTCCGCAGCCCGTTTTCAGGATCTCTCACTCAATCCACAGAAGCTTGCCGGACAGTGCGCCAAGCTTAAATGTTGCCTGAACTTTGAAGTCGATACCTACGTTGAGCAAACCAAGCAACTTCCCGAGCGCAACATCAAGCTAGAAACCGAAGATGCTACTTACCATCATTTCAAAACCGACATCTTCCGTCGCGAAATCACTTACTCTACCGAGCGCAACTCGCCGGTCAATCTCGTCACAATCGATGCTGACCGCGCCTTTGAAATCATAGAGATGAACCGCAACGGCCAGAAACCGGCCCAGCTGCCGCGCGAAGGTGAGGAGGAACCCAAAACCAAGCAATATAACGACCTCCTCGACCAAGACAACGTTAACCGCTTCGACTCTAAGAAGAAAAAGAAAAAACGCTCTAAATCGTCGAAACAACACGACGATAACCGCTCTGACAAGCCTGCCAACGAGGCCAACCGCCCCAAAGAGGCTGAACGGCAAGAGCCCTCTCAGCAACAGCCCAAGCAGCAGGAGTCAGGTCAGCAGGAGCCCGGTCAGCAAAATACCGACCGACAACAGCGCGACAACCGCCACCGCTCTGCCGATAATCGTCATCGCAACCGCAATCAGCAGCGCCAAGGTCGCCAGCACCACCGCGACAACCGCAACAACACTTCCGATAAATCTAACAACGACAAACCCAAACAACAATGATATTCCGCCGCCATCACATAGCTTCAGTGGTGGCGGTGGCATTAACTTTTGCCACCGTCATCTCCGCATGCAAGCCCGCCGGAAATTCTATGAACTCGTGGGCCGAAATTGAGGCTTCAGGCTGGGACTATGGCTCAAAATTGTTGTTCACCCCTGAATTGACCGATTCTGTGGCTTCAGGCACTCTTTCCGTAGCCATCTGCCACGACAACCGCTACCCCTACAATAATCTCTGGCTCGAAATCGAAGTCACCGACTCTCTGTCAACAACCCTCGACACTGTCAACATCGTTTTGGCCGACAAGATGGGTCACTGGAACGGAAGCGGCATCGGCACCGACTTCCAGCTGCAAGTGCCCGTTATCGAAAACCTCACTATCAATCGCCCTGCGCGATTCAACGTGCGCCACATCATGCGCGACGACAACATCACAGGCATCCAACGCATAGGCCTGATATTCTCCGAAAACGAGCAATAACACCCCCCCCTTTGCCCTCACTCATCCCCACTCAATCTATCTATTATATTATGCGCCTTAACCTCCTCCCTTCAGCCGAAGCAGCTGTCAGGCTCAATTCGCTCGCAAAAAATCTGACCGACTATAACATTGATATTGCCGTCATTGACGACAATGCCACTAAATATTATCTCACCGGACAGGTATTTGCCGGCCAGATTATCGTCATGGCACGCGAGCCTCGGATGGAGTGTTTTGTTCGCCGGCCTAATCATCTTGAAGGTAAAGAGGTCCGCCATGTGCGCAAGCCTGAAGAAATTCCCGCCCTGCTTCCGGCCGCTACCCTCCAGAGCGCCAAAACCGTCGGCTTTGACTTCGGCGTTACCGATGTGGCCACATTCAATCGGCTCTCATCCCTGTTCCCCTCGCTGACTGCTGTCAATTCAGCTGCCGCTATCAGAGCCACCCGCGCCATAAAAACTCCGGCCGAAATTGACAAAATCGCCCTTTCAGGCCGCCTGCAAACAGAAGTTTACGACCAAATCCCGGCACTGTTCCACCCCGGGATGACCGATCTTCAGCTGCAAATTGAAATAGAGCGCGATCTGCGACTCAAAGGCTGTCTGGGACAATTCCGTATTGCCGGCAACTCTATGGAACTGTTTATGGCAAGCATTCTTGCCGGCGACAATGCCGACAACCCAACCCCCTACGACTTTGCAATGGGAGGCGCTGGCATCGACCCTTCTCTCCCCGTAGGTGCCAACAACACAGTTATCACCCCGGGCTCGACCGTTATGGTCGACGCCAACGGCAACTTCACCGGCTACATGACCGATATGACCCGCACATTTGCATGCGGTCCCACCGACGACCAAGCCATGATAGCCCATCAGCTCTCAATCGACATCTGCGACGCTGTGGCCCGCGCTGCACGCCCCGGCAAGAAAGCTTCGGCGCTCTATGAACTCGCCATAGAAATGGTCGACCGCGCCGGATTGCGCCACTTCTTCATGGGCCACCACCAGCAAGCCGGCTTCATTGGCCACGGCGTTGGCATAGAAATCAACGAAGCCCCCGTTATCGCGCCCCGATCCCGCGACATTATTCAAGAGGGTAACGTAATTGCCGTTGAGCCCAAATTCGTTATCCCCGGCGTAGGCGCCGTAGGCATCGAAAACACCTATGTGGTTGAGGCCGACCATACTCGCTGCCTCACTCTCGCCCCAACCGAGCTCCGGCAGCTCGGATAATATCCTCCCCTCTCTCCTTTATCCCCATTCCCGATATGATTATTACTGATAAGAAACTCGATAATAAAATATTTCGCACCGTTGGCCAAGCCGCGGCCGACCTCGGCATGGAGGCCTACGTAGTTGGCGGATGGGTGCGCGATCTGCTCCTCGACCGCCACTCCAAAGATATTGACTTCGTTACCGTTGGCTCAGGTATCGACCTGGCCAAAGAGGTAGCCAAACGCCTTGGCCGTCGCGCCCGCTGCAACTACTTCCCCAACTTCGGAACTGCCCAGGTCAAGACCCCCGACGGCACTGAACTCGAATTCGTAGGCGCCCGCAAGGAGTCCTATCGCCGGGAGTCGCGCAAGCCTATCGTGGAAGATGGCACCTTGACCGACGATATATCTCGCCGCGACTTCACCATCAACGCAATGGCAATCGATGTCCACCCCGACCGTTTCGGTCTGCTCGTCGATATGTTTGACGGCGAGGCCGACCTCAAGCGCCGTCGCATCGTCACTCCCCTTGACCCCGACATAACTTTCTCCGACGACCCGCTGCGCATGCTCCGAGCAATCCGCTTCGCAACTCAGCTCAACTTCTCCATTGACCCGGTCACTCTCCAAGCCATCAGTCGCAACGCCGAGCGCGTTTCAATCCTCTCCAAAGAGCGCATTGAAGTCGAGCTCAACAAAATTATGGCCTCGCCGAAGCCGTCGATAGGACTTGATTTGCTCCATTCAACCGGCCTGCTCAAGCTTATCCTCCCCGAAGTGGAAGCCTTGACCGGCATCGAGCGCATAAAAGGACGCGGCCACAAAGATAATTTCCGCCACACCCTTCAGGTGCTCGACTCCGTGGCTGCTGTCTCCGACAATCTATGGCTTCGCTGGGCAGCCCTGCTCCATGATGTCGGCAAGCCCAAGACCAAACGCTGGGACGAAACCGTAGGCTGGACTTTCCACGCCCATGACTTCATCGGCGCCAAAATGATTCCCGCCATTTTCCGCAATCTCAAGCTGCCGATGAATGAGCACATGAAGTATGTGCAAAAGCTCGTCTCACTCCACATGCGCCCCATTGCATTAGTCC
>CAMWUH010000115.1 GCA_947177325.1 uncultured Bacteroidales bacterium | reverse complement strand
AGGTATTTCTTTAAACATGGAGCAATGGAGCCAGCTGAAGGAACAAATTTCTGAGCATAATTGAAGAGCAGCGTGTCTATTTCAACAGTCTGATGAGTGCCGAGCGTAGGCAATGCACGCCAAGCATAGGAAGGCGCAACTTCCGGCTCAACGGCATAAGCTGACATTATTGATGATACGATAATCAGGGCGGAGTAAAGGAGTCGTTTCATTTCCTTCATAAATGAAAAAGTTTCGATAAGAGCGTTAGGAAAGAGAGGATTTCAGAGAATCAATCGTTGCTTGAATAAGGCTTTTGAGGTGGGATCTGAAATACTGACGGCCTATTCCATCATTATTGGCCAGGTCATTTAATTGCGTAACAATTTTATCGAGATAACCGTCGGCATCAGCTAATAAAATCGATTGCTCAACAAAGTAATTAAAGCCATTATACAATGCACCGGGTAAGTTTAGATAACGCTCCAAATACATGAGTTCCTTGATGAGATAAAGATAGCAATCAATAACTGTGTCAACTCCCGGAGAGAAGCTGCTGACATCGTTAACCATGCGTTTTAACCCTGAAACTCGGGCTTTAGAATAACCATGTTTACTGCGTCGCAACTCCTTATCAACGTTTTTCCGGAATTTCTCAACTAACTTTTCAACATTGGGGTTAAGAAAGAATTCAAGATACTCTTTGATTTCTTTTCTGGCAGAATAGAGGTCAAGGACCAACTCTGCCAGTTGGTCCTTAGACATGCTATTCAATTCTTTCTTTAGTTGAAGTTTCGACATTCTCGATTTTATTTAAGCCAATGATCAAGCCAACGGAAGAATACACGTTGCCAAAGAATGGCATTTTGAGGTTTTAAGATCCAGTGGTTTTCATCGGGGAAGATAACCATTTCAGCTGGGACACCACGGAGGCGAGCTGCATTGAAAGCCATCATTCCTTGTGAAGCAAGAATGCGGAAGTCATATTCGCCGTGAGTGATAAGGATTGGGGCTGTCCATTTGTCAACAAATTTGTGGGGTGACATTTCAAATGTGCGTTGTGCTGCGGCATTATCTTTTTCCCAGGGTGCACCACCCATATCCCAGTTAGCAAACCACATTTCTTCAGTTTCAAGATATTGGGCTTCCATATTAAAGATGCCTGCATGAGCTATCAAGCACGCGAATCGGTTATCATGATTGCCGGCTAACCAATAAACGGAGAAACCTCCATAACTTGCTCCGACAGCGCCGATCTTAGTTTCGTCGACATACGGTTCAACTTTCATGTTATCGACTGCCGTAAGGTAGTCGCGCATATTTTGGCCGGGATAGTCTTTGGATATCTGGGCATTCCATTCAGTTCCAAAACCGGGCAAACCTCGGCGGTTAGGCGCAATGACGATGTAGCCGTTAGAGGCCATTAAATTGAAGTTCCAGCGGTAGCTCCACATTTGGCTGACAGCTTGTTGAGGACCGCCTTGACAATAAAGGATGGCAGGATACTTCTTATTTTTGTCGAAATTGGGAGGGAGAACAACCCATGTTGTCATCTGCTTCCCGTCGGTAGTAGTGAAAAGTCGCTTTTCGACTGTCGGGAGAGTTAATTGGTCAAAAATCTCTTTGTTGGTGAAAGTAAGCTGCTCAACATTACCCTTACTTATTTTTACGATTTCATTAGGGTAGAGCATAGAATGGCGCATTGAAATCAAAACATCGTTGGAAATCGGAGAAAGCGATGTATAGTCCCAGATACCTTCAGCCTCAGTAGTAATTTTTTTTGATTTTACATTGATTTTGAAAATGGGAGTAACTCCCTGGTGAGGAGCGATAAACCATAGTGATTTAGAGTCGGGAGTCCACGCAATTTCATCAACAGTGTAATCCCAATCAGCTGTTAGATCGGTTTTAACTCCGGTATTGAGATCAAGAAGGAAAATTCGGTTTTTATCTGATTCGTAACCGTCATGCTCCATACTCAACCAAGCGAGAGATTTGCCGTCGGGTGAAAATGCGGGGTTAGTGTCGTAACCGTTCATGCCTTCGGTTAAGTTTTCTGTCGTGCCGTTGGCAACATCGTAGAGGTAGAGGTTTGAATCTGTTGAGATTGAATATTCCAAGCCTGTCTTTTTGCGAGAAACATATACAACCTTTTTGCTGTCGGGCGACCAGGCGATTGACTCAGCACCACCAAACGGACGCATTGGAGCTTCAAACAGTTCACCCTCCATGATGTCGTGGATGTTGGTGATTTCAGAACCGTTAAAGTCTGCGATAAAGGGGTGAGGGATGTCAGTGACCCATTCGTCCCAGTGCTTATACATCAGGTCGTCGACGATGTGAGCATTAGCAAGGGGGAGATCAGGATATATGTCTTGCGGAGTACGTTCGAATTTTATTGTTGAAACGAGAATTATCTTAGACTCATCGGGTGAGATAACGAATGCTTCAACACCTTTTTCAAGCTTTGAAACTTGTTGACGGTTTGACCCATCACTGTTCATTACCCATAATTGTTGTTTGCCATCGACTGCAGCCAGGAAGGCAATTTTATTTCCGTTGTCAAACCAAACTGCTCCATTTTCAGATTGAGCGGTTTCGGTCAGGCGTGTTAGACCGGAAGCGTCGGTGTTGACTACATATAGCTCGTTGTTGCTTTTGTTTTGCTCTACGGACTCGTAAGAGATGCCAAAAAGAATTTTTTTGCCGTCGGGCGAAACAACGGGAGAGCTAACTCGGCCTAAGGCTTGAAGAGCATCAATGTCAAACAGTCCGGTTTGAGATTTGAACTCCGGTCGCTCAATTATTTGATTGTCGGCTAACGCTTCAGAAGAGCCGGCGGCTAATATTGAAATAGCCATTGTAGCTTTAATTAAAGTGTTATTCATTGTTGTAATATGGTTGATTTATATATTATAATCTTAGCGGTGCTTTTTGGAGGGTAATCTTTTGTTGGCTCTATAAGTGAGAGGAGTGGAGTTGGGAAATAGTTTGACCGCGAGGTCATTTCTTCCTAACTTTTTAAGAGAGCTGATTATTTCTTTGTGATAAGTTGGATCGTACCAGAAAAAATACTTTCGCTGGGCTAATTTTTCTTCTTTGGTAGTAGCTGAATAGACAGGCTTGAGGGTGTAAGGATTAACTCCGGTATAGAACATTTCCGTAGCAACGGTCATTGGAGTTGGAGTGAAATCCTGCACTTGCTCAAGATGCATGTTAAGTTGTTTAGTCTCAGCAGCCAGTTCGGCCATATCAATTTCATTGCATCCGGGATGAGATGAAATGAAGTAGGGAATCAGTTGCTGACGGAGCTGATATTTTTGATTTACACGGTCAAAAATTTTCTTAAAATCGTAGAATTGCGTAAATGAAGGTTTACGCATCAGATTAAGTACATGGTCGCGGGTATGTTCCGGAGCTACTTTTAATCGACCTGAAACGTGATTTTTTATTAGTTCTTCGTTATAAATCTGATTAGTTTTATCAATCTTAGGATTGCCGGTGGGGTGCATTGACAAATCATATCTGACACCACTTCCAATAAACGATTTTTTCACGCCGGGAAGGGCATCAACTTCCCGATAGATTTCAAGGAGAGGGCCATGGTCAGTATTAAGATTTGCGCATGGCTTCGGATGTAAACATGAAGGTCGCAGACACTTTTTGCATTTTTCCAAGTCAAGTCCACCCATCTTATACATATTGGCTGAGGGCCCTCCGAGATCAGAGATATAGCCTTTAAAATCGGGCATTCTAGTAACCTCAACAGCTTCCTTAAGTATAGATTCCTTGCCGCGTGAAGCTATAAATTTGCCCTGATGGGCTGAAATTGTGCAGAAGGCACATCCCCCGAAGCAACCCCGATGCATATTGATTGAATGGCGTATCATCTCGTAGGCCGGGATGACCTTACCTTTGTAGCGGGGGTGAGGCAGCCGAGTGTAGGGCAGATCGAATGATGCATCAATTTGTTCGGTGGTCATGGGAGGATACATCGGGTTGACTTTTACAACACGATTGTTATCGTAAGGTTGCCAAAGAGTTGCGCCATGCATCAAGTTGCTCTGTTGCTCAATAATCTTGAAATTCTCAGCTTGAGCTATTTTGTTATGAACGCATTTATCCCATGAGTTTAGAATGATGTTGTCATTATCAGACTCGGGCATCATGCTCAGCGGCAAGATTAAAGCTGACTGAGGCAAATTTTGAATTTCAGAAACGGGTTCACCTGATTTCAAACGGTTAGCAAGTTCAACTATTGACAAATCACCCATGCCGTAAAGCAGCAAATCAGCTTTACTGTCAATCAAAATTGACGGCTTAAGTGAATTGCTCCAATAATCATAGTGAGAAAGACGACGCATTGACGCCTCGATTCCGCCGATAATAATTGGCGTATCAGGATAGAGATTGCGAAGTATATCGGAGTAAACAATAGTGGGGTAATCAGGTCGATGGCCTGATTTGCCACCGGGAGTGTAGGCATCATCGCTACGACGGCGACGATTTGCCGTGTAGTGATTAACCATGGAATCCATAGCTCCGGCTGATACGCCGAAAAATAACCGAGGTGCACCGAATTTTTTAAAATCGCGTAAATCGTCTTGCCAGTTGGGTTGCGGAACAATCGCGACGCGATAACCGTTGGCTTGCAGAATGCGACCAAGCACTGCCGCGGCAAACGATGGGTGGTCAACATAGGCATCCCCTGAGAAAAGCACTACATCAACGTAGTCCCATCCCAGTGCCTTCATCTCTTTTACTGATGTAGGTAAGAAACGCTTTATGTCAAATTCATTCATCGCCTTCAAGGGTTTTGAGATGAGCTTCCATTTTCATCACTTCATCGCGGAGTCGAGCAGCTTCCATAAATTCCATATTTTTAGCAGCTTCGACCATAGCCTGACGCTGACGTCCTATGAGGGTGCGCAATTGAGACGGATTCATATATGGGATAATCGGGTCAGCAGCAATATCTACAGTCGGAGTATATTCCTCCTTGTAAGGAATTGAATATTCTGATTTGCCCGACTTTTTCTTGTTGCCTCTTTGAGGAGCAGAAGTTTCTTTTTCGGGTGAATCTATGCCGATAATCTGATTTCGAGCTTTGATGATGGCCTGCGGGGTTATGCCGTTTTTCTCGTTATATGCCAACTGCAGCATGCGTCGGCGGTTAGTTTCATCAATCGTAAGCTGCATACTGTCGGTGATTTTGTCGGCATACATGATGACAGAACCGTTAAGATTTCGAGCAGCACGTCCAACGGTTTGAGTCAGAGAGCGATGAGATCGTAAGAAACCTTCCTTATCAGCATCCAAAATAGCAACTAATGAAACTTCCGGGAGGTCAAGACCTTCACGCAGAAGGTTAACGCCAATGACTACGTCAAAGACGCCTGAACGCAAGTCATCGAGAATTTTAATTCGGTCGAGAGTGTCAACATCGCTATGGATATAGGCCGATTTGATTTCGAGTTTGGCGAAGTAATCATTTAATTCTTCTGCCATGCGCTTTGTAAGGGTAGTTACAAGCACACGCTCGTTAGCTTTTCGTCGAACCTCGATTTCAGCTATCAAGTCGTCAATTTGATTAAGCGATGGCTTAACTGTAATAACCGGATCGAGCAAGCCGGTAGGTCGGATTACCTGCTCGACAACAACACCCTCACTGCGCTGTAACTCATAATCGGCCGGTGTTGCGCTTACATAAAGCACTTGAGGCGTAAGCTCTTCAAATTCATTAAATTTTAACGGACGATTATCGAGGGCTGCCGGCAATCGGAATCCATAATTCACAAGATTTTGTTTACGCGACAAATCGCCACCATACATAGCTCGGATTTGAGGCACCGTGACGTGGCTCTCATCAATAATCGTTAGAAAATCTTTCGGGAAATAATCGAGCAAACAGAATGGGCGCATGCCGGGTTGACGGCCATCAAAATAGCGGCTGTAGTTTTCAATGCCCGAGCAATGGCCTAATTCTTTAATCATTTCAACATCGTAAGTAACGCGCTCTCGCAATCGGGCAGCTTCCAATTCTTTACCTTCATTTTGGAAAAAACGGACTGATGTGTCCAGATCGTTTTGAATTTGAGCAATAGCAGTTTGACGTCGCAGGGGAGATGTAACGAAGATATTGGCCGGATAGATACGGAACTCGTCGTGCGAACCTAATGGGTATCCATCAATGGGGTGAATGGTGTCGATCGATTCTATTTCATCGCCCCAAAAGGTTACTCTGACAGCTATTTCTTCATAAGCAAGCATTATGTCGACAGTATCACCTTTGACACGGAATGTGCCACGGGTCATGTTAACATCATTGCGAGAATATAGAGCTTCGGCCAGTTGTCGAAGGAAATGATTGCGGGTGATGTGCTGGCCTTTATGAATGGCAATAACATTGTGGTGGAAATCTTCGGGATTGCCTATACCGTACAGACATGAAACAGAAGATACCACAATTACATCTTGACGACCTGAGAGGAGGGCAGAGGTAGTTGCTAATCGCAGACGGTCAATTTCCTCATTAATCATCAAGTCTTTTTCAATATACTTATCGACAGACGGGATGTAGGCCTCCGGTTGATAGTAATCGTAGTAAGAAACGAAGTATTGTACGGAGTTATCGGGAAAGAAGTTTTTAAACTCTGAATAAAGTTGAGCAGCAAGGGTTTTGTTATGACTTAATATCAAAGTGGGCTTTTTAACCTCCTTGATAACATTAGCCATCGTGAAGGTTTTGCCTGAACCTGTAACACCGAGGAGAGTCTGGGCGGGCAACCCCTCATTGATACCCTTTACGAGTTGCTCAATAGCTTGGGGCTGATCGCCGGTAGGAGAATATTTTGAAGAGAGCTTAAAGTCCATGCTTAAGTGTAAGTTACTGCTTATAATAAACAATATTATTTACAAAGTAACTCTTTAATGAAATCTATAAT
>CAMWUH010000114.1 GCA_947177325.1 uncultured Bacteroidales bacterium | reverse complement strand
GATTAAGAGAGGTTCATCACGCATAGAAATGCTCGGATGAACCTCTCTTATGTTATAAGCTGAATGAGATGCCGGGAATCTCAACCGAACTCACGGTGGAGGGCACGAAAGCGGGCGAGCGTGGCAGCCGAGTGGCGAGCCATTGACTGCTCTACCCTTTCAAGCGATTTCTCTTGCATATCGCCACTCTTGGAGTAGAACTTGTCGGCATAGCAAATGAGTCGCTCAAGTAAAGTTCGGGGCATGTAGTCACCTTCGGGAATAGGTAGCGAAAGGTCGCGAATATCTTCGGCCGTGATGCCCGCCCCGGTATGACGCTCGGCTACGGCAGCTATCTTCTCCGCAACTCCCTCTCGGCGGAGCAAAGCGGCACCAAGCACTCCGTGCTTGATATATGGCTCCGAGCCGTGGCAATCGATGCCCGGAGCATCGGTGAGAAAAATGCCTATGTCGTGGAGCATTGCGGCAGCTTCAATGTCGGGGTCAGGTAAGGGCAACCGCTTGCCATGAGCTATGGCAAGAGCCTTATCAGCCACCTGGCGGCAATGGCGCATATAAATATCCCGCAAGCGAGTGCCTGCGGGATAATATTTGTCAATGATTTGATTATAGTTCATCCGGAAAAAAGGGATTACTCGTTGACTTCAACGATTGTGTTCCAGCCGTGGATATCCTCCACGTCGCCGAGTTGCACACCGCGCAACTGATTATAGAGCTTTGTGGTGATAGGTCCGGGCTCGCCATCTTTCGATACTACGTATTTAACACCGGTGTCGAGGTCGTCGATTTCGGCAACTGGCGAAGCCACAGCGGCAGTGCCACAAGCAGCTGCTTCAGTAATATCGGCCAATTCCTCAAGCAGAATGTGGCGACGCTCTACCTCGATGCCCATATCTTCGGCCAGCTGCATCAGCGACTTATTGGTGATGGAGGGGAGGATAGATTCGCTGTCGGGGGTTATATATTTGCCATCTTTTATAGCGAAGAAGTTGGCCGGGCCACATTCGTCGAGATATTTTTTCTCTTTGGGATCAAGATAGAGAACGGCTGAGTAGCCGAGTTCATGGGCGCGCTCGCCGGCAGCCATAGAGGCGGCATAGTTGCCACCCACTTTCCAGCGGCCCGTGCCTTTGGGGGCAACGCGATCAAACTCGCGCATGACACAAATGTTGGTTGGGCGGAAGCCCTCTTTGAAGTAAGGACCAACAGGGGTGACCAATATCAGAAACAGATACTCGGTAGAGGGTTTAACGCCAACCTGAGCGCTCATGCCAATTTCCAAGGGGCGAATGTAGAGCGAAGCGCCTGAGCCGTAAGGGGGTACAAACTCGGCGTTGAGCTCAACGGCTTTGACAACCATCTTGCGGAAGATGTCTTCGGGAATAGGCTCCATTTTGATACCTTTGGCCGACTCGGCAATTCGGCGTGCGTTCTCTTCGAGACGGAAAATTCTGATCTTTCCATCTTTGCCACGGAAGGCCTTCAGGCCTTCGAAAATTTCCTGGCCATAGTGAAGCGCAGTGGCGGCCATGTGGATATTGATATATTCAGAGTCGGTTACTTCAATTTCGCCCCACTTGCCATCTTTGAAAGTGCAGCGCACATTATAGTTGGTTTTCATGTAGCCAAACCCGAGGTTGGCCCAATCAATTTCTTGCATAATTTTTAAAAATTGGTAATTTTGCTACAAATATAGCAACTATAATTATATTATACATCAAAAATAAGAAGTATTTTATCAACACTTCTTATTTTACAATATTTTCACTTTAAAGGATTGCTGTCACTTTTATACCACTCCACAAATTTTGAAATACCTTCATGAAGGTGCACCTTGGGTTTATATCCTATTTCGGTTTCAAGCGCGGTAGTGTCGGCATTGGTTTGGTAGACGTCGCCGGGCTGCATCGGAAGATAGTTTTTGTTGGCCGTCACCCCCATCGCATTCTCAATTTCAGAAATGAAGTCCATTAGTTTGACAGGGTTGGAACATCCGATATTATATACCCTTGCAGCTACACCGTTGGGTAAATTTTCGGCAACAGGTTCATTGTCGACAACTTGCATAGTGCCTTCGACAATGTCGTCAATATAGGTGAAATCACGAATCATGTCGCCGTTATTAAACACCTTTATTGGCTCGCCGGCAGTGATAGCTTTGGCAAACAACATTGGCGACATATCGGGGCGTCCCCAGGGACCGTAAACGGTGAAGTAGCGTAAGCCGGTTACTTTCATGCCATAAAGTTTGCTATAGGCGTGAGCCATCAATTCGTTAGACTTCTTGGTAGCAGCGTAAAGGCTGACCGGGGTATCAACCTTATCGCTCTCCTTATATGGTGTTTCTGTATTGAGCCCGTAGACAGAGCTTGACGAGGCGTAAACAAGATATTTTACATCGAAGTTGCGACAAGCTTCCAATATGTTGAGGAACCCTATGAGATTGCTCTCAAGATAGGCATAGGGATTAGTAATCGAATATCGGACTCCGGCTTGCGCTGCCAAATTTACGACTTTATCAAATCGCTCGGCTGCAAACAATCGGTCGATCGACTTCTTGTCGTCAATCGACAATCTGACAAAGCGGCAATTGGGAAAAACAGTTGAAGTAACTTCTTTACCAAATTCAGCTTCATTGCCGTCAAATTCAAATCCGGCACGACGCAATCGTCCATATTTCAGCCTGACGTCATAATAATCATTGATGTTGTCGAGGCCCACAACTTCGTCGCCGCGGCGAGCTAATTGCTCCATCAGCTGAGATCCTATAAAGCCGGCAGCGCCGGTAACTAATATCTTCATCTTAAATCAAAGTCAATTATTTTGTTAATTCGTGATAGAGCTGATTGATTTGCTCGGCAATATGGTCCCAATCATATTTAGCCAAGTCATGATGGCGGGGTGTTGCCTTTTCAGCCAATTTGCGTTGCAGTCCGGCGGCTAATTCGTCAACATTGCCAACCGGGAAGAAATCATCGGCGCTTAGCTCTGAGATTTTGTTGGCGGGAATGTCGCTGACGAGCACATCCAGGTCGTAGCTCATAGCCTCAAGGAGTGCAATCGGCAAGCCTTCATGGTAGCTTGGCATCGCAAACAGGGCAGCATTGGTCATCACTTGGTTCATCTTCTCGCCGCGTATGTAACCCGTTAGGACTACTCCTGCCTCACGAGCTTGCTTTTTGAGCGACTCGCTGTAATGGTCGGGGTGGTCACTATCGCCGGCGATAACCAATTTAAATGATTTGTCGGTCAACTTCTTGTAGGCTTCAACGAGGTCGTGAAATCCTTTTTCCTCAACAAATCGGCCAACTCCGACAATGTATTTCCCCGGCTCAAGGCCGAGCGAGTTGATGTAGTCAGTGTTCTTGCTTTTCACCGGGGCGTTGACACCATTATAAATCAGGTCGGTATCGGTGCGTCCATATCGGTTTTTCAAAATGTCGGCAATGACTGTAGAGATTACGATAACACGATTAGCCGCCTTAGTGCCTAATCGTTCACCGGTCTTTAGAAAAGTCTTTGCAAGCTTGCCCCACTTTCCGCGGTCGTAGTCAGGCCCATGGTTAGTCATCACAACCTTCATGCCAAGCAGCCGAGCAAACGGAGTCATCAGGGCCGGTCCGATTGCGTGGATATGCACTACATCTGCTTTCAGACGCTTTGCCTTTATGACGGCGAGAAAGGTGTGGACAATAGCTTCCAGACTTTTTTTACGAGGGGCATAAACGTCAACGAGCTTCACCCCCTCGAATTCTTTCCTATCCTTGTCGGCCTCGACATAGCAAGAACGACGAATTACGGTCACATCGTTGCCCTTGGCGGCGATGCGTGGAAAGAGCTCCTGGCAGTGTGTTTCCACACCGCCCGGAATGTCGGGAATACCTCTTGTGCCAATGACAACAATCTTCATAGCGCCTCAGTGGTTAACTTATCAATAAGTTTATTGTAACGCTTCACAAAGATTTCCGGAGAGAAATTCTTAATGAGATGATCATATCCGCATTTTCCCATTGACTCTCTTAGGTCTTTGTTCGTGGCTAAAGTTTTAATACGTTGAGAAATTTGAGCTATATCCTTAACCGGAACTATATACCCATTTCTTCCATCCTTAACCAATTGACTATTATCTCCTACATTAGTTGCGATGACAGGTAACTGAGCTTCCAACGCTTCCATAATAGAATTACTGGTTCCCTCAAACAACGATGTGGATAAATATATGTCGGCATTAGCCAAACGTTCAGGAATGTCTGATGGATTTATTACCATATTTATCGCATCTTTACAATCCATTTTCTCTATCAGATTTCTTATTTTTTCCTCTTCCTCACCATAGCCAACAATGGTATATCTTAGAGCAGGAATCTGACGATGAGCGTTAGCAAACGCCTTTATTGCAGTGGCGAAATCTTTTTGTGGAACAAACCGTGCGACTGTTATTAACTCTATTAGATTTTCCGAACCTCTTGTTCGTTCGCGTTTGACCGGGAAAATGCAATTTGGAATAACTTCCATCTTTTTACGGATAAAACCTCGCTTGCAAAAATAATCTTTTGCGCAATAACAGTTAGCCACTGTTGCATCTGCAAAGAAATCCGTTATGAAACAATCAGCAACCATTTTAAAAAATGGAAGACGTGCGTTTCTGATTCCCGTAACAACCTTTGTCGGTAATCCTTTAGCGGCTCGTATGGCATAAAAGTTCGCAGCAGTCAAGTAAGAGAAAACTAAGTCAATATTCTTTTCTTTCAGAAATGCTTGAAACTGCATAAGTCTTTCTTTCTTAGCGCCTTTAAAGCTTATGATTGGCACCCGATTTTCTAATAGGTAATCTACATATTTCTGATGTACCTTCTCGCCATTAAAAATAACGAAGTATGCTTCGTGGTTATGACCACAAAGTAAATTAGCTAAATAGGTTGCTTGTCTCTCAGCTCCTCCGCTTGTCAAGTTCTTAACAAAAATCGCTACTTTAGCCATGCCTGAATCATTTAGCGGCCAATACAGTGATAAATGAACTCTTGCGATGCCATTTCGGCGGGGTCGTAGATGTTGCGGCCATCAAGCACGAGATTACCACGCATCGCGTGTTTCACTACGCCCCATGATGGGAGGCGGAACTGCTTCCATTCGGTCAACAACAACAACGCATCGGCATCAAGCACAGCATCGTAAATATCTTTGGCATAATTAACCACATCGCCTAAGCGTCGACGACATTCGTCCATCGCAGCAGGGTCGTAGACCGACACTTCACAGCCTGCTTTTTTAAGCAAGTCAATCATTACCAATGCAGTGGCTTCTCGCATATCGTCAGTTTCAGGTTTGAAGGCCAAGCCCCACAACGCTATTTTCTTTCCTTTAAGATTAGCTTCACAACCAAATGCTTTCACCAGTTTTTCAAATAAAACCGATTTCTGATATTCGTTGACATCTTCAACAGCTTTCAACACCCGCATGTCGTAGCCGGCTTTCTCTGCTGTCTTAATAAGCGCTTTAACATCTTTAGGGAAGCATGAGCCACCGTAACCGCAACCGGGATAGAGGAATTTCGAACCGATGCGACCATCAGCTCCAATACCCTTTCTAACCATATTTACGTCAGCACCCACCAGTTCGCAAAGGTTGGCGATATCGTTCATAAACGAAATGCGAGTGGCCAACATTGAGTTAGCGGCATATTTTATCATTTCGGCCGAAGGAATATCGGTAAAGATAATGCGGTTGTTAGTCAACATAAAGGGACGATACAGGCGCGACATCACCTGCTTGGCTTTTTCGCTCTCAACACCGATAACCACGCGGTCGGGCTTCATGAAGTCATTGATAGCATCGCCCTCCTTAAGGAATTCGGGGTTGGATACAACGTCAAATCCTATTTGTTCGCCTCGCTTGTCAAGCTCTTCCTGAATTGCAGCTTTAACCTTTTTAGCTGTGCCAACAGGAACAGTTGACTTGGTGACCAGAATTGTGTATTTCTTGATATTCCGACCAAATTCGCGCGCAACATTGAGCACATATTGCAAGTCGGCCGATCCGTCTTCATCCGGAGGAGTTCCCACGGCTGAGAACACTACTTCAACGTCATCGAGCACATCGGTAAGTTTGGTGGTGAATTTCAAGCGCCCATCGCGATAGTTGCGCAACACGAGGTCGTCAAGTCCAGGTTCATATATAGGGATTACGCCCTGAATCAATTTATCGATTTTAGATTGGTCGATATCCACACAGGTAACGTTAACGCCCATTTCAGCGAAGCAAGTTCCTGAAACCAAGCCTACATATCCTGTACCTACTACTGCAATATTCATTCTGTTTTATATCTTTGTTTTAATAATTTGATAACGATTGGATGGGTAAAGATTATCGGCTACCGGCTTTATGCTTGCGATGGTTGCCGGGTTTAGAGTTTTTGTGACCCGACAAGGCTTGGGCTACCGAGATTTTGTTACCCATAGCGTCTTGCCCGCTGCGCTGACCGCGAGGATCAACAATCTGGAAGTCAAGTTGTTTCTTATCCAAATCGGCTCGTGCTACTTTCACTTTGATTTTGTCACCCAAGCGATAGCGGTTGTGATGACGACGACCCACGAGGCAATAATTCTTCTCATCAAGGTCGTAGAAATCATCGGCCAAGTCGCGGATAGGCACCAAGCCTTCACACTTGTTTTCGTCAAGCTCCACATAGAGGCCCCACTCGGTAACTCCCGAAATAACGCCCTCATATTCTTCACCCAGATGGTCGGCCATATACTCAACTTGCTTATACTTGATTGACGAGCGCTCGGCATTTGAAGCCAATTGCTCCATTTCAGAAGAATGCTTGCATTGATCTTCAAGTTTCTCAAGGTTTACGCTGCGACCTCCTGCGAGATATTTCTCGAGCAAGCGATGCACCATCATGTCGGGGTAACGGCGGATGGGCGATGTGAAGTGAGTATAATAGTCGAATCCCAGACCATAGTGGCCGATATTCTCGGTGGTGTAAGTGGCTTTAGCCATAGAACGGATGGCGAG
>CAMWUH010000113.1 GCA_947177325.1 uncultured Bacteroidales bacterium | reverse complement strand
AGTTGAGTGATTCTGCCAACGATTAACTTGTCAATGTGACCAAAACATCGTCCACGCTGAAAGTGTGGACTCAGCGCCTCTTCTTGTTTGGTATCCTCGGGCTACACCCGAGGTTTGGGACAAACATCGCTGCTTCGTAGCTCTTAGAGCCTCAAAAACAGTGGCGACTCACGACCCAATTCGCTGCTCTCAATGATACACGTGATACACTGTTTTCAAGACCCTGTATCAACCATGTGTATCGTGTATCATGTATCATGTATCATGTATCATGTATCATGTGTATCAGGTGCTACAACCGCTACAAGCGCTACAGGGGTCGTGTAGCAGTGTAGCACTTGTAGCACTTGTAGCACCATCAAAAGTAAAAAAATGAGTGACGACAATGACGTAGAAGATAATACTGAAGCCGTTGGCCCACTTTTTGGGAATTTTTATGCAACGGAATTTCGGTTTATGGTGTTATTTAAGTAAATTTGTAGAAAATAATTAAATGAATACTGCTTTATGGCAAAACAAGGTGATTACGTTAGATTTTTAAACAGTGTTGGCGGAGGCCGAGTGCTCCGCCAGGAAGGCTCAATGGTGATAGTAGAAGACGCCGATGGGTTTGAAGTGCCAATGCCGGCACGCGAATGTGTGGTTGTGGCAGAAGCGGGTTCTGACCGCGCCCGCAAAATGCAAGCTCAGGAAGAAGCCAATGCCCGGGCATCAGAGCAAGCAAAGAATTCCAGGAAATCAAAGCCGACGTCGCAACCGTCGACGGCCGATTTTCTGCCCCCTCAGCCTGCGCCGCAACACCCTCAATCAAAATATGTCGAGGCTGACCCGGATATGGAAATAATAGAGACCGACCGAGGCGACACCATGAATGTGATGCTCGCATTTGAGCCGTCAAACATCAAAGAGCTGTCGAAGTCGACATTTGACTGCGTGCTGGTCAATGACTCCAACTATTATCTCAACTTTATTTTCGCTATAAGGCCGGAGGACACCCAGGAGTGGACTGTCAAGAAAATCGGCACGGTTGAGCCTAACATAGTGTTGTCGCTCTATGAATTTGTCGGCAGCGACTTTGCCGAGTTCTCTCGGGTCAACATTCAGTTCGTGGCCTATAAACTCGACAAATCGTTTCAGCTTAAGCGGCCGGTCAGTGTGATTCAAAAGCTCGACATGACAAGCTTTTTCAAAGTGAACTGTTACTCCAAAAACGTTTACTTTGATCAGCCGGTGATTGCGCTTGAGATAGTGCGCGACAATGAGCCTTACCGGCTGAATAAACCTGATGCCCGAGCTTTAGAAGCGGCTATGCGCCAAAAGCGCAACATCGACCGACAACCACAGCGACCCGTGGTGAAGCGTGCCGAGCAACGTCGCCAAGGAGAGGCTATCGTGGTCGACCTTCACATCAACGAATTGGTTGACACCACCCGTGGCCTTTCGGCTGCCGATATGCTCAATTTGCAAGTTGACGAGTTTCGCCGGGTTATGGATGCCAATCTCAAAAACAAAGGGCAAAAACTGATCTTCATTCATGGCAAAGGGGAGGGAGTGCTCCGCAATGCATTGACCAAAGAGCTCAACTATCGCTACAAGACTCACCAGGTTGAAGATGCTCCGTATCAGCAATTCGGGTCAGGAGCGACTATGGTAATAATACGCTAAACCGCCAACGAAGATGATAATCTATTTTTCCGGAACCGGCAATTCGCGCTACGCGGCCACTCTGCTAAGCCGCCACTTCGGCGACCCACATTTGATGCATCTGAATGCAGCGCTGATTGCAAAGGGGGAAGTTGAGTTGCCCGAAAGAGTTGAGAAGGTGGTGTGGGTTTGTCCGGTCTACGCTTGGGGGTTGCCGCCGGTAGTGAGCAAATTCATGAGCAGGGTTAAATTTAACCGCTCTGTGCCCCACTATCTGGTAGTTACCTGCGGCGACGACACCGGCAACATTGACCGCGAATGGCGTCGATTGATGAATAATCGAGGCATTGAAGCACGAGGATGCTGGTCGGTAGTGATGCCCAACGTATATGTTACTTTCCCCGGCTTTGACACCGACAGCTCAGAAGTGGCAACCGGCAAACTGGAAGCTGTGCCTGCCCGCAT
Source organism: uncultured Bacteroidales bacterium (assembly GCA_947177325.1). GTDB lineage: Bacteria > Bacteroidota > Bacteroidia > Bacteroidales > Muribaculaceae > JAGBWK01. Next base: position 4,938 of record CAMWUH010000113.1, on the reverse strand, counting down.
TGCCGAGATAGCCGCCGGCATTAAGCAGCAGAGCAGCACAACCGATATTGTTCGCGGCCGTTTTGCAGGCTTGAAAAGCGGATTGATACGCAACTTTTTCAGGCGCAACATGATGTCGGCCAAGCCATTTCGCTCAACAGATGCCTGCGTTGGATGCGGAGTTTGTTCTCGCGTTTGCCCGATGGACAACATCACAATGACCGACGGGCACCCACAATGGTCAGATGACTGCGCCTTTTGTCTCGCCTGCTACCACCACTGCCCCACTCATGCCGTTGCTTATGGCAACAGCACCCGCAAAAAAGGGCAATACATTTGCCCCGAATAACCCCGACAGTCGCAGCGGGCCTTTCAGCGCTCACCGGCTGTCAATTTCGCCACTGCCCGCATTTTTTTCATCAAACTTTTGGCCGTTACAATTTTTATCAATAATTTAGAGGCCACTAACAAAAAAAATACCTCTATACCATGATTAGCAATTTAGCCCACGTTGACCCTTCAGCCAAAATTGGCAATAACGTTACAATTTATCCCTTCGCTTTTATAGACAAAGATGTTGAAATAGGCGACAACTGCGTGATTATGCCCTACGCAAGCATCATGCGCGATACCGTTATCGGCTCTGACAACAAGATTTATCAGGGAGCAATAATCGGCGCAGACCCGCAAGACTTCCGTTGGAAAGAAGGCCCCAGCCGCCTGACTATCGGCAACCGCAACGTAATTCGCGAGCACGTTATTATCAACCGCGGCTTCACTTCGCCCGAAGGCACCGTAATCGGCGACGACAATTTCATCTTGGCCAACAGCCACGTGGGTCACGATTGCAAAATCAAAGGCAAATGCGTGTTAGGCAACGGCGTTACCATGGCCGGCGACGTAACAGTTGAAGAGTGCTCAATCCTGTCGTCAAACGTGATTCTCCATGAAGACTCCCACGTTGGCTCCTGGGCTCTTATCAAAGGCGGTTGCCGCATATCAGGCAACGTGCCTCCCTTCGTTATCATCGCCCACAATCCGGCAGTTTACTTTGGAGTCAACGCATTTGTAATGCGCAAAAACGGCTTTACCGACGACCAGGTCGACGATGTGGCAAAAGCATATCGCCACCTCTATCAATCAGGCACCTCAGTATATAACGCGCTCAAACGCATCGAAGCCGACGTTGAGCCTTCGCCCGTGCGCGACTCCATCACCGACTTCGTTCGCAACGCCAACCTGCGCATAGTAGCCGTGCCCGTTGAGTTGGAATAAAAGCTTCGAGTGTTTGAAATCCGGCTTAATCAGCCAACTCAAAAAATGTCACTTCGATTGTAAGATTGATTGCAATATTTTTACTAATTTTGCAATTGAATCCCTCTCCTCTAAACAAAGCCCCAACCAATAGAAATGAAAGAAGAAATAAAACAAAGGCTCGCCGCTCTGCGTGGCGCTATGGTCGATAAAGGCATCTACGCCACCATCCTACCCCAAACCGATCCGCATCAAAGCGAATACCTCGCGCCCCACTGGCAGGTGCGTCGCTACCTGTCGGGCTTCACAGGGTCGGCCGGCGACCTGGTCGTGACCCCCGACAAAGCCCTGCTATGGACTGACTCCCGCTACTTTCTTCAAGCTGAAGAGCAACTTGAGGGGACCGGCATCATATTGATGAAAGACGGCCTGCCCGAAACCCCTTCAATCATTTCTTTCCTTTGCGAAACAGTGCCCTCGGCAACTACCGTCGGCATCGACGGCATGCTTTTCACTAACTCTCAGGTTATGGAAATGCGCGGACGTCTTGGGATGTTCAACATCAAACTCGTCACAGACTTCGACCCTATCGACGCTATTTGGCCTGACCGCCCCGCGCTGCCAAAGGACAAGGTGTTTATCCACGACATCAAATATGCCGGCCGCTCCGTGTCGGACAAAATCGCCGATCTTCTGGCTGCCGCCGAAAAGTCAAATGCGCAGGATATTCTCATCAGTGCTCTCGACGAAATCGCCTGGACACTCAATCTCCGCTCTACCGATGTTAATTGTAACCCTGTGGCGACTGCCTTCCTATTGCTCTCACCGCTGGGCTCAACTCTCTTTATCGACCCCGATAAATTGACTCCCGAGGTAATTGACCACCTCGATCAAGCCAATGTGAAGACTGCGGCTTACGATGATCTTATTCCGACATTGGAAGGCTTGTCGGCCCGCAAAATTCTCGCTGACTCAACCCGCACCGGCGAGCGCATTTTCAAAGCCCTGGCCGGCAACTTCGTCAATCTCCCCACCCCCGTAGCTATGGCAAAAGGGTGTAAGAACGAAGTTCAAATCGAAGGCACCCGCCACGCTATGGAACGCGACGGCGTGGCCCTGGTCAAATCGTTTATGGAAATCGAGCGCCGTCTGGCTGCCGGAGAGCCCACTACCGAAATCGATGTCGACACTATTCTACACCATTTCCGCTCGGCTCAGGACCTGTTCTTCGACCTCAGCTTTGAAACTATCGCCGGGTATGGGCCTCATGGCGCAATTGTTCACTATTCCGCCACCGAGCAATCGTCATCAACTTTGCGCCCCGAAGGCCTGCTGCTCGTTGACTCAGGCGCGCAATATCTTGACGGCACCACCGATATCACCCGCACCATAGCACTCGGGACACCCACGGCTCAAGAGAAATCAGACTTTACGCTGGTGATGAAGGGACACATTGCTTTGGGCACTGCTATCTTCCCCGAAGGGACGCGCGGAGCTCAGCTTGATGTGCTCGCCCGCCAATTCCTGTGGCAACACGGATTGAGCTATCTCCATGGCACGGGTCATGGCGTAGGCCATTTCCTCAACGTTCACGAAGGTCCGCAATCAATACGCCTTAACGAGAACCCCACCCCGTTGACTCCCGGCATGATTACATCTAACGAACCGGGCCTTTACCGCGCCGGTATTCACGGTATCAGATGCGAAAACCTGGTGCTGACCGTTCCGGCCTTCACCACTGAGTTTGGCCGTTTCCTGAAATTTGAAACTCTTACGCTCTTCCCGTTTGATCGCAACCTCTTCGACCTCCATCTCATGACCGAGCAGGAAATCAATTGGGTGGACCAATACCACACAACCGTCTATAACCGTCTGTCGCCCCATCTCTCTGCCTCTGAGCAAGCGTGGCTGAGAGCCAAAACCCTCCCATTGCGCGACTAATCTGTTGGACTACTTATAGAATAAAATATAAATGGCTCTGATAATACCCGTCCGCGGCTTTACCCCCATAATAGGCAAGAATTGTTTCCTGGCCGAAAATGCAACTATCATCGGCGACACCATTATTGGCGACGACTGCTCAATATGGTTTAACACGGTGGTGCGCGGTGATGTCAACTCCATTCGCATCGGCAACTGCGTCAACATTCAAGATGGCTCAGTGCTCCACACACTCTACGAGAAATCGACCATCGAGATAGGCGACCACGTCTCCATAGGGCACAACGTCACCATCCACGGCGCAAAAATCCATGATTACGCGCTGATAGGCATGGGAGCTGTGGTGATGGACGATGCCGAAGTGGGCGAAGGTGCCTTAGTAGCCGCCGGCTCGGTGGTGCTCTCCCGCACCAAAATCGGCCCTCACGAGCTATGGGGCGGCGCTCCGGCCAAATTCATCAAAATGGTAGAGCCCGAAAAAGCCAAGGAGATGAACTGCAAGATTGCCCACAACTACCTGATGTACTCATCGTGGTACACCAATCCCGAGGGAGAAACATCTGAAGACTTCGAGAAATAACACCCACGAGCTTGCTCCACTCCCTTCCAACCCGGAAAAGCCAATAACTAAATAACCAACTTTCCTTAACTAATCTTATTATTACTCATGATTAAATCTACTCTTGCAGCGGGCTTGCTCGCTCTGTCGCTTGGCGCTACCGCCCAAACGCTTACAGAGACACGCGCCCACTATTCAACCAACCCCGACGGAAAAGTGGGCCAACGCGCCACTATAACCATTGACGGCGAATTTAACGATTGGGACGAATCAATGGTAATCGCTACCGGCGGAGCTAACGACATGTGCACTGCTTTTAAAGGTGCTCACGAAAACTGCGTACTCGATATGTATGCCCTCCTGGCAGCATGGGACAACACCAATCTCTACATTGGCTGGCAAATGTGTAACACCGGCGACACCTGGGCTCGCGAAGGGGACGGTCCCTTGACCGATTACGGCCGCATCGGCGATGTGCCTTTGGCTGTTTGTATCTCGGTTAACCCCAAAAATGTTTCAATGTCGGGTCTCAACCACTATGGCAAAGGCCTTTGGGGCGATAAAGCCAATATGGGTTACGGCTTTGAAGGCGAAGCCGCTCACGTCGACCACTGGTTGCTCATGTCGGGTAAAGCCGGTCAAGGCGAGCCCGCTATGTTCACTGCCGTGAACGCCAACGGCGACTCCAACTATTCAGAGGGTTGCACCCGCTTCACATCGGCCGGCATCTCTTACAAAATGAAAGAGGGCTTTATGTTTAAAAACCTCTGGCGTCAGATGTCGTATGCCGACTTCGACTATAATGGCAATCTCCTCTCTGACCCCGAGATGATTAATAACATCTACGACGAAGAGAACTACGTTGACATACTCTCCGACTACTACAAAAATGAGTATCGCACAGAGCACAGCATGAAGCTCCACGACACCAAATTTGATTCATTCTACGAAATCAAAATACCCTTGGCAGCCCTCGGCATCGACGCTGAATGGATTGAAACCTACGGTATCTGTGCCCGCGTGGTTGCTACCCGTGGTGAGTCAGCTATCGACTGCCTGCCCTTCGACCCCTCAATGGTCGACAACGTTTGGGACTCTTACGCAGCAGATAAATCGACTTCACACGAAAAAGACGACTTTGACAAAATCACTTATCAAGCCGCCTCTATCGGTAAACTCCGCAACACCCAAAACATCCCCGACCC
>CAMWUH010000112.1 GCA_947177325.1 uncultured Bacteroidales bacterium | reverse complement strand
GAGCAGTGGTAGCTCGTTGGGCTCATAACCCAAAGGTCAGAGGTTCGAGTCCTCTACCCGCCACCAATAAAAAGCTTGAGTTGAATGCTCAAGCTTTTTTGTATTTTAGTGGAGTCGCAAACCGGTTACGACCCACAGAGGCCAGCTGTCGTTGACATAATAGATGTCAACATAATCACCCTCGTAAATTTGCCAACAATCGTCAACTCCAAAGCTGTCCTCTCGTAAAAAGCCTAACAGCTTTCGCTTACCCTCAAGCGTAGCCGGCCGGCGTTTATCGATTGCAACAACGTGTTGACGAGGATCGCCCTCTACCGAAATCAACTTATTGAAATCATATCCGGCAACATTCCCGTCAATGTCGCGACGAATGAGCTCCTCAGTTCCCGCCGGATATTGAATCAGTTCTTTCCCGCCGGGGTAGGCATGATTAATGGCATGATACATATCAGTATATTGGAAACCGGGAAAAGGTGGATATAACGTATAGGAGTAGTCGATTTCGCGCATATATCCGTAGTTGGGAGTGTCGACAAACACCATTCCGTCGGCTGATTGCAGATAGCTCCGCTCAATTGTTTCATATCGGTCGTGACTGACCAGCAGGCGATTGTATTGCCAAAAAAGCATCACGGCAGTCATCGTCGCCAACACCGTCAACCACGGCCATGTAAGCCGATGGTTTCTGGCATTCAGCATTATCATTATAATGCCAAAATAAGCTATATAGAGTCCCTGTCGGGGCGTAAACCACCCGACATTCCAATTTAGCGCATAGAATACCAGAGCGGCTACAAGCCAAAAATAATTTTGCCGTAGAAATTCGGTAAAAGCCACTCCATATTTTTTCTTATTCCACACAGCTATTAACGCTGCGATAATCAGCGGGCCCGATACTACAACCGAGTAAAAAAGATTTAACAGGAAGAAGCTGCTGATAAAGTTTAGCCGCCGCAATGTGCCGGGCGCAAAAGTAGCTATTAAAAAACCTGTCAGATATCCAATGGCCATTATCCACTGTTTTAAGCTCAATCGAAACCGCTTTATTATGGCATATACTACCATTGCCGACCCAATGGCTAATGTTACTCCCTCATGCCCGTCGCCTACCATTATTGAAAACACGCCTACGAGGCATAATTTCCATCCTCGGTAGTCTTTATGGCTGAGAAACATTTCCACGAACCAAAGCGTCACCGCCATGAGCCACGGGTAGTTAAGCGACCTTGACGGGGTCATCTGTGTTGGTGTGAACAGCAAAATCAGGCAAATCGTCGCCAACCATTGCTGCCAGTCAGGTTGTTTCGCTCCGGCCACTCGCATGACCATTTTGGCGAGCAACAGATAGCCCAAGGCATTCAGCAATCCAAAAAGCCAATGACATTCCGAAGCGCAAATTGCCTGCACAAACAAATGCACTACAAATCGGCCATTCTCGGTAGCATATCTGATTACATTTGATTTTATAAGGTCACGAACACCGTTAATCGGCACATAATTGTCCATTCTTGGCCCCTCATAGATGTGTTCGTAGGCCAAATCGTCATTCAGCCAAATCACATTGGCCGAAAAATAATAAATAATCATGCCGAAAACGAACCAAACCAACAGTTTGCCCTTATTGCTAATAAGCCACTCTGAGATTTTCATCGCTCGCTTTTGTTTCCTCTGATTTTTTCACCGTTGAGCGACTCCGCAATGTAGGGTGGGCGGCGCTTTGTTTCCTTGAATATTTTCCCGATATATTCCCCTATTATCCCCAAAGCGAGCAACTGGCAACCTCCCAGAAACAATATAAGAATTGCCAGAGAAGGATAGCCTTTCACAGGATCGCCGTAAATAAGTGTTCTGACAAAGACAAACATCATATAAAGGAAAGAAATAAACGACACCATCATACCCATCACCGTGGCAAATCGCAGTGGCGCAGTGGTGAAGCTTGTTATGCCGTCAATTGCCAAATGCAAAAGCGACCCTATGCTGAAGCGCGAACGGCGCATCGACTCTACCTTCTGAAACTCAACCGCCGCTTTGTCAAACCCTATCCAGGCTATGATAGCTTTGGTGTTGCGCTGTGTTTCGCGCAAGCTGCAAGCCGCTTCTACACAGCTGCGGTCGAGCAACCGGAAATCACCGACGTTAGGGAGTGTGTCGACCCTCGACATACGTTTCAACACTCTATAATAGTTGACCGACAAAAATCTCCGCACCCACGACTCCTTCGGGCGCTTGGGCGATATGCCATAAACATCGTCATAACCCTCCTCCCATTTCTTTATCATTGCAGGGATAACTTCGACAGGCTGCTGCAAGTCAGCATCCATTATCACAACAGCATCGCCTCGGGAGTAATCCATTCCGGCGAGCATGGCATTCTCTTTACCGAAATTGCGCGAAAGGTTCAAATAATTAACGAAGCTGTGCTTTTGGCGCAAATCCTTCATGACGGCCAAACTATTGTCGCGGCTGCCGTCGTTAACAAGCAGCAACTCGAAATCATATCGCTGCGAAATATCCCCGTCGACCAATCCGGTCTTAACCGCATTTACCAGCGCCTCCAGCCCCGCCTCCTCATTAAAACAGGGCACAAGAATGGCAATCAACTTGCGGTTAGCGTCGGTTTCTGCAGCCATAATATCTCGATTGTAATTGCTGATTAAAAATCAAGACGGTCGTTGAGCAATCTCGACTCTAAGGCGGCACGGTGACGCTTATAGTCACGCGACTGCAAGTAGCGGTCAATAGCCACAACATGTTGAGGGCGATGAAGGTCAGAGCCCAGGAAGTCAACCATCTTATTTTCAATCATCCATTCAGCCACGCGCTTCTGTTCTTTGCCGTAATGGCCCGCCAGACTCAGCAAATTAACCTGAAACTTCAGCCCGGCATTGCGCAGCTGACTGTAGCGAGGCAAATTTAAATGATAATAGCAATAGCGCTCGGGATGGGCCAACACCAGGTTGTGGCCCTTTACCTTGAGATCAAAAATGGTGCGATCAAGGTTAACAGGCTCCTGGATAAACGGATTTTCCACTAACAGATAATCGTCAGGCATCGGCATAACTACTCCGCGATTAAACTCATCCATCGTATAATCGTCGATTCGATATTCGGCCGAATGAATAATCGGCATATCTATGCCGCGTGCGGAGAGTTCTTCTTTCAGGACGGCTAAAGCGGGAGCTATGGTTTCGGGAGTGTTTTCAAAAGTGTCGGCCGTTACGTGGGGAGTTGCGATAATGCGGCGTATGCCCCATCGTTGCTGTGCCTCTACAAGGTCAGCGCCGGCCTGGGGGGTGGGTGCGCCATCATCTATGCCGGGCACTATGTGACAGTGCATATCGGTAGAATAAAAAAGCTTTTCAGGCTCTTTCTTCTTAAAAAAGCTGAACATATCGATAAATTCGGTTTGAGTGCCAATCTTCAGGCACGCTGGTTTTGTTGCAAAGATAATCATTTACGCTCGCTTTACCAACTCTACAAGTCAGTAACTTAAAAAGTTTTTTCTTTTTTGCTCAAAAAAAATTAAAGAAAAATTTCTTTAATTCACATCTCGATATTATATTTGCACCCACATTTAAGCTTCTGCACAAGGTTTCAGATTTTCACCATAAAAAATTATCTCACTAACTACATAAATATTTTTCGGAATGAACAAGATTCTAAAAATCCGCGACCTTACACTCCGCGACGGCCAGCAGTCACTTTTCGCAACCCGCATGCCCCAAAGCGAAATCGACAAGTTGCTCCCCCTCTACCGCGATGCCCGCTTCTATATTATGGAAGTGTGGGGCGGCGCTGTCCCCGACTCGGTGATGCGCTATCTCGATGAGTCACCTTGGACTCGACTGCGCACTATCCACGACGCCATTGGCAATGTCTCGCTCCTATCGGCACTTTCGCGCGGCCGCAACCTTTTCGGTTACGTTCCTTACCCCGACTCCGTGCTCGAAGGTTTCTACAAAGAAGCTATCGCCAACGGCTTGAACGTGATGCGCATCTTCGACGCCCTCAACGACATCGACAACGTTAAATCATCAATCCGCATGATTAATGAGTTGGGTGGCATTGCCGATGCTGCCGTGTGCTACACCGTCGACCCCAAAGACGAGCCGCAGTCCAAGCAATCATTCTTCGGCCGCCTTTTCGGCAAAAAAGATAAAGCTCCCGAGAAAATATTTACTGACCGCTACTTTGTTGACAAAGCTGTAGCAATGGAAAAACTCGGGGCCAAAATCATAACCCTCAAAGATATGGCCGGCCTGGTTACTCCGCTTCGCGCCGCCTCCATCATCTCTGAGCTGAAAGCTGCCGTCAGCGTGCCCGTTGACTTCCACACCCACTGTACACCCGGCTATGGCCTCGCTTCATCGGTTATGGCCATACTCTCAGGTGTCGACATCCTCGACACTAACATCTGGTGGTTTGGTGGCGGTTCAGCAGCTCCGGCAATCGAGCTTATATATATCTTCGCAAAAAAACTCGGCGTTGAAATCGACGTTAACATGGAAGCCGTGGGCAACATCCGCAACGCTCTCTACGACGTTCGCCGCTCACTCGCTCAATTCGACCTCCAGAAAGACAACTTCCCAATCAACTTCGATCCCCTCGCCGATACCCTCCCCGCTGAAGTTGATGAACTCTTCGATAAAGCTATCGAAGCTGCCAAAAACTTCGATCAGGAATCTCTGCTTGACTACTGCCACAAAATCGAAGCCTACTTCAACTTCCCCAAACCCAACGAAACCGTCAAGGAAGCGGAAGTGCCTGGTGGCATGTACTCCAACATGGTGGCTCAGCTCAAATCGCTCCAAGCCGAAGACCTCCTCGAAGATGCCATGCGACTCATTCCCAAAGTGCGTCGCGATGCCGGTTTGGTGCCATTAGTAACGCCGACCTCGCAAATCGTAGGTGCCCAAGCAGTTAACCTCGCGCTCGATCGCAAAAAAGGGAAGCCCGACTACTCTAACACTTCCAATCAGTTTATATCGCTCGTCAAGGGTGAATATGGGCACACTCCCGTTGAAATCGACCCCGAATTCCGTGCTAAAATCACCGGCGACGCCACTGAGCGCCCCTACGACGTCAACTCTTACAAACAACCGGAAAATCCGGCACTCGATGACCTCGGTGGAACACCACTGGCTGTAAACAATCAAGAAAAACTCCTCCTTGAATTGCTTCCCACCGTAGCCAAAACATTCTTGCGCCGTCGCCGTCAGGAAGAATTCGACGCCGCTAATGCAGCCAAAGCTGCTGAAGTGGAAGCGTCCAAAGAAGACGCAGTTGAAACTCAACCCATCGTCGGCCCCGTGCTCTCTGCTCCTATGGGCGGCAAAGTTCTGTCGGTTAACGTGAAGCCCGGCGATGAAGTTAAGCCCGGTCAACTCCTCCTCGTTTACGAAGCCATGAAAATGGAAAACGATGTTGAGGCTGAAAAGGCAGCCAAAGTGCGCCAAGTGTTTGTTGTTCCCGACCAAGTCATCGGCACAGACGCTCCCCTCATCGAGTTTGAGCCCTAACCCCGTCAACTGATCAATTACCGCAACAGATACCATATCTATCTGATTATCATTGCATACCCCATATCTACCCTCCCGATGGTCACTCCCATCGGGAGGGTATTTTTTTATTCCCTCGGATTTTTGTAAATTTGCCACATAGCTTCTCCCCATATCCGCAAGTTCATGCACCAATCATTCGCTTCAAACCATAAAAAGTTGAGCCTCGTTATCAGCCTTTTGCTGATAGCTTCGTTCATCGTAAAACTGGTTAAAGCCACCATTGCAAACCTCCAAGCCGATCTCCTCAACTCATTCGGTTATTCCGAATTACTGATAAATTATGAGGGTGGATTTGTCAGGCGCGGTTTGCTTGGTGAAGGCATCTTTAAGATTTTCAACATCGGCGAATTCCCCCTGCAATTAACGCTCTTTCTCGCCTGCTATATTATATTTGCCGGAGTTGCAGTTTTTCTCTTTTACCGATTTAAGAAGCTCAACTATTGTTGGTGGCTGTTGCTGTCGCCGGTAGTGCTGAATATGCCGGCCAACATCATTCGCAAAGATTATCTGCTCTTCGCTCTTTTTATCGCCGGCATATATTTACTACGCCAAGCGAAGCCCTCAACGCTGCGCAAACTCGTGGCTTTAGCTATTGTTGTCGTTGCACTGCTTATCCATGAAGCCTTTATTTTCTGGGGATGGCCTATATTTTTCCTGCTACTTATCGCTCAACGAGCCAACCGTCCGATTAATGTCGCTATAGCCCTCATTCCGCTCGCTCTCTTTGGGCTGCTTTGCCTCTGCAAAGGCTCGGCCGAAACCTCCCGGCTGATTGTTGACTCCTGGAATTCCATCCTCCCCGGCGCTCCGATTCTCGACACCCACGACAGCAGCATCGGTGCCATAGGCTGGGAAACCTCCGATGCCATCAAATATCACTTCTTCAAAAACGTCGGCTCAAATTATTCAGGCATCATCGTTACTCCTCTATTGGTTCTCGCCATATACTATATGCTCACCAATTTGCTGCCGCTTTTCAGCAAGCAATCAGTCAATGAGGGCAATCAGACAAAGTTGGCCGTTTCGCTCCTTTTCTCTCTGCTGATATTATGCCTTGTGCCTATGCTGACCATTCTGAGTTGCGACACCGGTCGCACCATTCAATGCGCTACCGTAGCCACGCTCGCCACGCTCGTTATTCTCCCCCCCGACAGAATTGTGGCATTATTCCCCGGCTGCTGCGTCAACAACATCAACCGGCTCAACTCCATCTTAGCCAAAATTCTGCCACCAAGATACGGCTTACTGCTCATCATGCTTCTAACCATAGGCGTAACCCCCTGGTTTTTCTCCATCTACAACGACTGGGCACAAAGCATCATCGGCTCCCTCTACCTCGCCATCACCTCCCCCACAACTTACTTCTAAACCCTACACCTGAGTTGCAGAGTGCAACCTCTCCGAGGTTGATTTACCGCTTTCAGCTTACCTTGCCCCACGAAGACTCGGGCCTATTGACCCTCGCGTATCACGGGGTTTCATTATGGTGCAT
>CAMWUH010000111.1 GCA_947177325.1 uncultured Bacteroidales bacterium | reverse complement strand
TTACTTAGACTTGGCGGTGATGCGGATGGCGGCGCCGCCCCCGGGAGCGAGGTTTTGTTTAAGCTTCTGCCCCGGTTTTACCTTAACGGTGCGGATGCGGTAGGCCTGAGCATTGGTGCGGTAATCGGCATCAGGGGCATCTTCATAAATTGTAGCTTCATACTCAAAGCCTTTAGGAAGGAAGCTAAGGTCAATTTCAGCCGTGCGGGCCGTGTCGTCAGTGATAGCGCCTACATACCAGTCGTCGGAATGTTTGTCGCGGCGTGCCACGGTGATATAGCGGTTAGGCTCGGCTTCAAGGTAGCGCGAGTCAGCCCAATCAACCGGCACATCCTTAATGAATTGGAATGCATCGGAAAAACGGCGATAATTGTCGGGCAGGTCACAAGCCATTTGAAGAGGCGACGGCATTGTAAGGTAGAGAGCCAGTTGGCGAGCAATCGTTGTGCCGGCTTTAGTATCTTTACCCTCGCCATAGTAGCTCAAATCGGTTTGGAACAGACCGGGGGTATAATCCATCGGACCACCTTTCAGGCGGGTGAAGGGGAGAATGCAGGTGTGAGAGGGGGGATTGCCTCCCATTGATTCAAACTCACCCCCACGGGCCGATTCCTGCGCGAGCCAGTTGGGATAGGTGCGGCACAGACCGGTTGGGCGGGGCGCCTCGTGACTGTCAACCATAATTTGATATTCGGCAGCGCGCTCAATTACGTGGCGGGCGTGGTCAACCATCCATTGCGATGTGTGGTGTTCCGAGCGTGGAATGATAGCACCCACGTAGCCGGTTTTCACGGCGTCGTAGTTATTGTCTTTCATGAATTTGAAAGCGCGGTCGAGTTGAAGCTCGTAGTCGGCTGCATTGGCTGCGGTTTCGTGGTGCATGATAAGCTTGACACCCTTTGACTGAGCATAGTTGCGGAGAGAGTCAACATCAAAGTCGGGGTAAGGCTTATCGAAGAGGAATTGGCGGTTTTTACGATAACCGGCCCAGTCTTCCCAACCTTCGTTCCACCCCTCGACGAGCACACCGTCAATGCCGTTTTCGGCTGCGAAATCAATGTAGCGCATAACGTTGGCAGTGTTGGCCGGGTGGCGGCCGTTGGGCGTCAGCTTGGTGTAATCGGTCACGCCCGGCTTGGCAAGTCGATCGTCAGAGTAAGCCCATGTTTTTTGATAACCTGTAAACATCTCCCACCATACGCCTACGAATTTCATCGGCTTAATCCACGATGTGTCGTCGATAGCGCAAGGTTCGTTGAGATTGAGCACAAGTTGCGATGCGAGGATATCACGGGCGTCGTCGCTGACGATAAGAGTGCGCCAGGGGGTGTGGAAGGGAAGCAGCAGATAGGCACTGACGCCTAAGCGGTCAGGCACCAGATGGGCCTTCATGTCGTAGTTGTCAGTGTCGATATCGAGAAGCATTGCCGGATAACCGTCGAGGGCGGCTTCATGTTGGTTCACGTAAACGCCGTCGGCGGTTTTCAGCAGCATCGGAGTTTGAATGGTGGAGCCACCGGTGCGTTGCGCCTCCGAGTGGCGGCCGTAACTGTTAAGCGCGTCGGCAAGGCCTGAGAATGGGGTTTCCGACCATAGATATTCATCGGTGTCGTAGTCGCCGGGAATGCAGTATAGAGTGTGGTCGCCGGTGTAATTGAATTGAGTCAGCTCATCTTTAACGGTCAGATAGTTCGGGCCGTCCTGCACAGGCAGTTCATAGCGGAAGCCAAGTCCGTCGTCAAAGAGTCGGAAGCGCAAAGTCATGTCGCGATTGGGATTATCGGCATGCAGCTTCACGGCCAGCTCGTTGAAATGGTCGCGCACCTCGGAGTATTCACCCCATACGGGCTCCCATGAGCGGTCAACCTCAACGGTATCGACCTCAACGATTTCGAAACCGTCGGTAAATTTGGTTTCATCGGCCACTATACCGAGTAAACTCGGTTCAATCAGAGTTTTTCCCTTATAGTCGAGCGAATAGAAGGGAGTGCCTTCGGCGTTGACATCCACCGTTAGCTTCAATTGGCCCGAGGGGGAAGTGATATCAGTGGCAGCCGCCTGGAGGGCTGCCACTGATAATGTAGCAAGAATCAGTGATGATAATTTCATGGTTGATTATTGATTAGTTCCTAATCAAAAAACGATGTTAGTTGGCCAAAATTGTGTAGCCGTAAGGGGGTAAATCAACTGTTACACCCATATTGACGGTGCCACCGTTGATGAGGTCGTTCATCGCTGTTCCGGCCAAAACGATGGGAGTGCGAACGGTCAGATCCTTGTTGGAGGGATTAACCATAACCAGCAGACTACGGTCGCCGACAGCTTTTACGAAGCAGATGGCCGATGAAGTGGAAAGATTGGTCAGCTGACCGCGACGCAACTCAGCCGAAGCCTTGAACGCTTTGTTGATAGCTGCATATTTGTCAGTAAGCTCGGTTGAGAAAGTCAGTGTCTTGTAGTCGAAGAACGAGAGCTTACCCGAGATGCCGTCAACATCCATTGCCGAATAAATCATCGGAGTGCCGTTGAGCATTGAAGCGCAAACGTAGGCGGCAGGGAGAGCTGCCGAGGAGCCGAACATTTGGTCGATTGCATTTTCTGAAGCAACGTCGTGGTTGGCCACGTAGCGGAGTATTGATTTGCCGTCGGGCACCTTGGCCAAAGCGTCGGTAGCTTCAGTCACCACCTCGGTAGCTTTGCCGCCGGTGAAGGCGGTAGATATGGCGCGAGAGCTGTTCCAGTCATAAATCATGTCGAAGCCATAGTTGTAGAACTCGGTTTTAGAGGTTTCGGCAAGCATGATGAAGTTGGGGTTGGCCTGGCGGAGGCGGCTGATAACCTCTTCCCAGAAATCGCCGGGAACGCCGTCGGCATAGTCGCAGCGATAGCCATCGATGCCGGCTTCAGTCACCCAATAGAGCATGGCGTCAATCATAGCCTCGCGAGTCGACGGATTAGAGTAGTCGAGTTGAGCCACATCATCCCATCCTGAAGGCGACACCACGTTGCCATCGGCATCGTGAACGTAGCGGTCAGGGTCAGAGGTGAGCCAGGGGTGATCCCAGGCGGTGTGATTGGCAATCCAGTCGAGCATCACCTTCATGCCCTGCTGATGGGCAGCGTTAACGAGCGCCTGAAGGTCGGCCATAGTGCCATAGCGGTCGTTGAGCGCTTTGAAATCGCTGATGCAATAGGGAGAGCCGATGCTCTTGAGTTCGCCGGGCTTGCAAACGGGCATAATCCAAAGGATGTCGCAGTCCATCGAGGCAATGCGTGGCAACTGAGCGTTGATAGCGTTGAGGCAATCGTTAGTGCCGAAGAAGCGAGGATTGGCTTCGTAGACAGTGTTGGTTGACACTTCTTTACCGGCCACCGGCACTTCGGGATTTTCCGGCATATCGATTTCATAGCTTGTGCAGCTTGTCAGCGCCATAGAGGCGGTGAGGGCCGCGGTAGCCATAAATCGGGTTATATTTTTGATTTTCATGATTTCTTACGATTTTTTATTTCAGAGAGGCCCCGGTGGGGTTAGCTGTGATGAAATAGTCTTTATCAAGGGTTATGGTCATGGCATCATATTGAGTGCCGTTGTTGTCGTTGAAGATAAGGTTTTCAACTTCACCGTCGCCATTGACAGTGAACACCAGATAGTCAACTCCGTTGATTGTGGCCGAAGAGTCAGCCTCCATGCCCGGCCATCCGCCGAATATCTCTTTGTCGCCCCAGGCGTAGATGTAGAAGCTGCTCCAGCCGGTGAGGTTCTCGACATAGATGTGATAGTCATGGCCGGGTGTGGGCTCGGGAGTGGGCTCGGGGTCAGGCTCAGGCTCGGGAGTAGAGGGCACGTAAGTGTCGGGGTCGATTTCAGTGGCGCCGTTAGCTTTGAGCTCTACGTAAACGTCACGATCGAGGCCAAACACAACTACATCGTCGATTTGCTTGCCGTTGCCGTTGTTGAGAATAACGTGCTCTTCAAGGCCGGCATCGCAGTTGGCTGCACCGAGGTCGAAGTAGGTGTAGGTAACGCCGTTGATGGTTTGAGTTCCAGTGGGAGCCATGCCCGGCCATCCGCCATTGAGGTCGTTGACCGTGCCCCACATGTAGAGGTAGAGCTCATCCCAACCGGTCAGGTTGACTACAAACACTGCATAACCATCGTGCTGAACATTGCCGGAGGGGTCATACTCGTTAACGCCGTCGGGGGTCAGTTCGAGATAGAAATCCTGATCGAGAGTAACGTTGTAGTCATCAAATTGCTGACCACCGCCATTGTTGTTAAAGATAAGGTTGAGGTTCAAGCCTTCGTTTTCAGCGCCGGTGTCGAAATATTTGTAGTTGACGCCATCGATTGTAATTTTGCCTGTCGGAGTGATGCCGGGCCATCCGCCAAATGCTTCGGCGTCGCCCCAAGCATACATAGCGAGGGCATCCCAACCGGTGTTGTCGACCACATAGATTACGTAGCCGTCGTGAACCACCTCACCCGGGTTAACCGGTTTGTTGAATGAGTCGGCCCAGCAGTAGAGCAACACGTTCAAGCGACCGCCAATGGCAGGAACTTCGGTGTGGACGATGGGCTGATTGTTGGGAGTGCGTTCTTCACCTTGCTCCACTGAATAGAAAGTGTAGCCGTCGGCAAGCGTTTTGCCCTCGACAAATGTTTTCGGGTCGAGGTAAATGCCCCATTTGGCGTCGGTGTCGGAAGCTTTTTCCATTTCCCACATAGGGTTGCCGACAGCATCCATGCCGCCGTTGAAGTCGCCGATGATATAGATTTTGTCGGTGGGGAGGGTGCCTTGAGGCACGATTGCCTCAATCAGCTGATAGCCGGGTCGCAGCGGGAAGCGCGGCAGCTCGCTGTCAAATATGATTTCATCCTTGGAACAGCCGGCCAACATTGGCAGCAGCATCAGGAGAAACAAGCTGAATATATTGAATTTCTTCATGATAGGGAGAAATTGAGAAGATTAATAATTGGGATTTTGAACAAGACCGGGGTTAACCATCAGAGCCACTTGAGGCAGGGGATACCATTCATAGCGACGATCGCGCTGAGCGGGCATCTGGCGGTCGGTCTCGGTGGCACGGCCGAAGAACCACCATTGGCCTTGGGTGAATTTGTCGAAGCGGCGGAGGTCGGTGCGGCGGCGACGGCCTTCGTCAAGGAATTCCAAGCCCCACTCACTAAGCATCCAGTCGGCATCAAAAGCGTTGAAGCCGGGGCCGGGATTCTCGATTTCTTTCAAGTCGGCTGAAGCATAGTAGCGTTGACGAACATCGTTGACCAATTGCTTTGCAGCTCCTGAGTTGCCTTCGCGGAGACGACATTCGGCCAGGGTGTAGTAAACTTCAGTCAGACGGAACTCAACCTGGTCAGCGTCGCGCCAGTCAAGGCCGGTCGACGAGGGATAAACCGGATAGCGGAGCACACGGAAACCTGAGTTGGTTTGACCCCAACGGGGGCTCATAACGGGCTCAAGCTGACGGCCAAGGTTGAGGAATGTGCCCACTTGGTCAACGTAGATAAGGGGTTTGTCTTGCAGGTCGGCATCGGCGGCAATAGGCTCGCCGGTAATGTAGTTGATTTGATTGCCCATGGCGAAGATACCCTGCCAGTTGCCGGCAGCGTCACAGCTGAAGGGCTGTTTGCGGATATCTTTGTCGTTCATGCGGTCGAAGGGAGCGCCGAGTTTGTCGCCATAGTCAAAGAGGAAGCTCTTAGCGCCTTCGCTACCACCGTTGGGCACGAGTGTACCGGTGTTGTCTTTTGAGGGTACGAGGCAGGTACAGTTCCAACCACCCTGGTCGCATGAGAAGTCAAACATCTCGTCATAGTTGTAGGGCAAGAAGGGGGTGTTGCGGTTGTTGTTGGTCATGCGGCCGGCTTCCATAGCGAAAGCAAACACCACTTCGGGGCAGTTCACGTTGTTGATGCCATAGATGTCGCGATAGTCGGCAGCGAGATTGTAGGTGCCATAGTCACCGTTGATGATTTGTTCGCAAAGAGTGGCGCACTCAGTGTAGCGGGGAGTACCGGTAAACACTTCGGAGTTGAGGAGCAAACGCATTTTGAGCATGCGGTTCATAGCCATGTTCATGCGGTTGCGGGTGGCTGATGAGCCGGTTTCGGCAATGAGGTCGGCATAGCAACCGTCGAGTTCGTCGGCGATGAAGTTCCAAATAACTTCGCAACCCTTGTTGAAATCGGGGTCGGCCGAGCCGGGGATTTCGCCACCTACATTAACATTGAGGGGGAGAGCGCCGCCCCAAAGTTCGAAGTTATTGTAGTAGGCCCATGCACGCATTGTGCGCACTTCGGCGATGTAAGAGTTAAGCCCGTCCTGAGTCATTCCGATGCTCGAGGGGTCGAGGTTTTCGAGGTCGTGGATAAGGGTGTTGCAAAGTCCGATTGTTTCCCAAGCGTGTTCCCAGGCCTGACGGATAATGACTGACTCGGAGTTCCAGGTTTGGGTCGAGAGCACGAATTTGGCAGCTTCGTCATAGCCCCAGGCTCCACCGTTCCAAGTGCGCCATGCAATTTGGTCGGCGGGGAACTCGTTAAGATACCAGAAATATTCAAGGAAGCCGCTTGCAGCGCTTGCATAGATTGAAGCAACGGCGCCTTTGACGCTGGTTTCATCCTGATAATAGGTAGTGGCGTCGATGCGGTCAAATGTTTTTTCGTCGAGGTCGGTACATGACCACGAAGCTGACGCGAGCGTTACAGCTGTGACCATTCCGGCTATATATCGTTTGATTTTCATGTTATTCTAAGAATTGAAAGATTAACGGAATTTGAGAGTGACGCCCAGGGTTACCTGAGTGGCTGTTGGGTAAGCCGAGCTTACGTCGATGCCGGGAGTGATGCCGGTAGAAGTAACGGCTGAGGGGTCAGTGCCTGAGTAGCCTGTAATGGTAAAGAGGTTTTTGGCTGAAACATACACACGGAGAGTGTCGAGCAGCTTGCGGTTTTTCAAGGGCACGTTGTAGCCGAGAGTGACATTTTCGAGCTTGAAGTAGTCGCCTCGTTCAAGGAAATAGCTTGAGATTACGCCACCACCTGACCACAC
>CAMWUH010000110.1 GCA_947177325.1 uncultured Bacteroidales bacterium | reverse complement strand
GCCTGGACCTCTCCGATGTGGGCTTTCTGGAGTATAAACATACAGAGTCGACTCTGACCTATACCTCCGCCAATCGACAGCGGTAGCTCGTTAGCCAACAATCGGTGATGGAAATCTAGCTTGGCGCGTTCAGGACAGCCTGCTATCTCAAGCTGACGTTCCATCGCTGTGGGGTCGACGCGAATACCCATTGACGACAATTCCAGCGGATAGTCCAGAACGGTATCCCAAACTATGATATCACCGTTCAAGCCGGGCAAACCGGTAGCCGGGTCGAGAGTCGACCAGTCGTCGTAGTCGGGAGCGCGGCCGTCGTGAGGTTCGCCGTCGCCCAACTTACCTCCGATACCTATGATAAAGGCAGCGCCGTGAGCCTTTACAAACTCTGTTTCGCGCTCGCGCGGTGTCATGTCGGGATAAAGCTTGCGAAGCTCCTCGGCGTGGATAAATGTTATTTCCTCGGGGAGTGTGGGAGTGATGTGAGGAAACACTTTATATATCATCAGCTCGGTTTGGCGAATGGCATTGTAGATTTTCTTAACCGTGGTTTTGAGATAGTCGATGTTGCGGTCGGCAGCTGAAATGGATTTCTCCCAGTCCCACTGGTCAACGTAGAGCGAGTGGAGGTTATCAAGCTCCTCATCGGGGCGAATGGCGTTCATGTCGGTGTAAAGTCCGAAGCCGGGGGCAATGTCGTAGTCAGCCAGTTTCACTCGTTTCCATTTGGCAAGCGAGTGAACGATTTCCGCCTTGG
Organism: uncultured Bacteroidales bacterium; assembly: GCA_947177325.1. Taxonomy (GTDB): domain Bacteria; phylum Bacteroidota; class Bacteroidia; order Bacteroidales; family Muribaculaceae; genus JAGBWK01. The sequence goes on along the minus strand of CAMWUH010000110.1, from coordinate 6,337 downwards.
CTCCTCCGGCACCTTTTACCGGAAACGAAACCGGGGTTTCAATGCCGTTAAGGTCGTCGTTGATACCCGTGCCGGCCATTACAAACAAAGGTGCCGTTACGCGGCGCAGGTTGAGCGCTTCACTCAGCTTTTCTTCAAAGAAATCTTTGATTTGCTTGATTGCGATTTCTGTAGTCTCGGGCAGGAGCTTCAACTTATAATTTTGGGGGAGAATAAGAGCCATGATTAATAAAGAAGGGGTTTTGATGTTAGTGATGTTGTTGATTATAGCGCAAATTTAAGCACATTTTTCCAAACATCCAAACAAATAAAGCATTTTGCTATAATTTTTATTTCTTTATTAGCAATTTGCCAACCGCCTCACTCTACAATTTCATGCCGATGCCAAACAGGGCGTAGTCATAGAGCGTTGGGTCGTCGGGGCGGAATTGGCGCAGGCGCTCGGTGAGCATCTCTACGGCCCGACGGTCGGTTTGCTTTCGGGTCAGCAACCCTAATTGGCGCGAAACGTTCCCCACATGCACATCCATCGGTATGCGCAACTGTTCGGGCTTTATGACATCCCACACTCCCATGTCAACGATGCCGTCACGCCTGACGAGCCAGCGGAGCGCCATGTTGACGCGCTTAAGGGCAGTGGTGTCGAGATTGAGCGGCAGGCAGCGCGAGTCGGTCAATCCGTCGTTAGCCTCGCTCAAGTATCGGTTGATTACCTCAACCAGGCGCCATGCCGGAGCCTCGGCCTCGGCCACTCCATTCCGGCGGGCCATCTCCTGGAGCGACCCGTATTTTTGGTAAATCAATCGCAGCCCGCGCAGGTAGTGGCGCAGATTTTTGACAAAAAAAGTGCGGTGAATGTTGCCGTCGGGTAGTTCTTCGAATGCTCCGTCGAGCGTAAACTGCGCCGGCTGATTATCCATCATGGCCAGCAATCGGTCGGCATCCCGGCAAATCATTTTGCGGTTGCCCCACGCGATTGTCGACGCCAGCAGCGACGCTATCTCTATATCCTGAAGTGATGTGAAGCGACGCGGAAACTGCACCGGGTCGTCGGCTATAAAGGCCTCTGAGTTGATGCGGGCCGCCTCGCTGTCGAGCAGGTCGCGGAGGTCGCGCTCGCTTATCTGCTCCACGATCAGCCCCTTCTCCGCCCCGGGCTTGCTTTCGCCAATCATAATTCTTTAGCGTAAGAACGGCGGCGCTTGTGCTGGCGGCGTTCAAAGTATTCCCACTGCTTTTGCACAGCCTCGTTACCCTCAAGCTCTACATTTGATTCAGCATATTTATAGCCGTTTTTGATATAGCGGGGAATGAGGTCGGTAAAGAGCAGCGCGTTGACTCCCTTGCCTTGATATTCCGGTTTGACGGCCACCAACAGCAGGTCGACAATATCAACCTTGCCGCGCAACGGTTTGAGCAGATGCCACCACCCGAAGGGGAAAATCTTCCCTTTCGATTTCTGCAACGCGCGCGAGAATGATGCGATGGAAATGCCAACTGCTACCAGCTTATCATCTTTGTTAACCACGAGCGAAATGTCGTCCAGGCGCAAAATTCCAAGATACATATCGATGTAGTATTCGATTTGGCGCGGTGTCAGCGGTGAGTAACCGTAAAGACCGTCGTAAGCCTCGTTGATAAGGTCGAAAATGGCCCGGCCATATTGCTCCTTTACATGCTTGCGCGAAGTGATTTTGACATTATGAAGGTCATATTTCTTCTTCACGATTTCGGCTATGCGCTGATACTTGTCAGGGATAGCATCGGGCACTGTCATCAGAAATTCAATCCAGTCAACCTCCTTGGTCATGCCGCGGCGCTCGAGCTGGCGGGGATAGTAGTCATAATTGTAGATCGAGGCCATAGTGCCGAGTTGGTCAAATCCCTCTACGAGCATCCCCTCATGGTCCATGTCGGAGAATCCCATTGGCCCGACGATGCGAGTCATGCCACGTTTGCGACCCCACTCCTCGGCTGCATCGAAAAGAGCATCAACAACCTCATCATCGTCGATAAACTCAACGAAGCCGAATCTCAGCGACTTTTGTCCGGTGCGCTCGTTAACGGCATTGTTAATTATGGCAGTTATGCGCCCTACGGGTTTGCCGTCGCGATAAGCCATGAACGATTGCGCTTCGCAAAAGTCAAAGGCGGGGTTTTTCGAGGGCAACAGGGTGTTGACATCATCCATCACCAACGGGGGCACAAAAAATTGGTTACCTTTATAATGGTCGATACCGAATTTTACAAATCGCTTGATTTCTTTTTTCGTAGGAGCTACTTCGCGTATTTCTACAGCCATAAGTCACTTATCAGTTTGGAAGTTTTTTAATTGCGTTATTCAGTTATGGGGTTGGCGGGGTGGGCCAACAGCCACGCAAGCACGGCGGCCATCAGCGAAAGAAACGAGATTATCACAATGTAAAGCTTGTGGTTGGAGCTGTCAGAGAGTGCCATTTTCAAATCTTGAACATCGCGATAGCGCCGGTTGGGGCTTATACAGCGGTCTGCCACGCGCTGCAGATGCCTGTGTCGGGGCGAATTGGGGAGCTTGGCCAGCGCTTCGCGAAGCACGTAGCCGAAGGCTTCGATATCGCGCGAGGTGTCAGAGTGGCTCAAGTGGTCGAGCTGGTCAAAACCCACATCTATCAGCTTCAGATTGCCAATATTTTCTGTAAACAATATCGTTTCCGGCTTGATCGGATGGTGAACGAGGTGATTAACCTGAATATAGTCCATCGCCTCTACGAGCGAGGTTATCAGCTTGGTCAGATGCTCCTCGGTCAGCTTATCATTGTCGAGTAGCTTGCGCAGCGAGTCGCCATACACGTCGTCGGTGATGATGCAGCGGCCTATCCCGGGCACATCCTCAAAGTCGTTTATCATCACAATGTTAGGGTGAGCAAGATTGTATCTGACATCAAACTCTTTCTCAATCATGGCTTTATACTCGGGCTGCTCGGCATATTCGGGTTTAAGCGTTTTGAGCATCACCCATTTGCCATGCTTTTTGGCCGTCCACACGTCGTAGAATGTTTCCTCCCATTCGGGCAGACGCTCTTGCTCGGTCCAGCGCTCCTGGGGCGCTGCCGGTTTTGCCGGTTCTGATTGCTGGCTCATCTTTGTTGATTATGATAATTGATTGAATTGCAAAGATAACTAAAAATAGTCAGTTTTTTAATCCTTATTTCCAATTAGTTTGCTATTGCGGCCGTTTTTTACTACTTTTGTGGTGAAAAAATATCTCTTTTTACAATGAAAATAGCAATCGTAGGCCACGGAAAAATGGGCCGGGCCATTGAGCGCATCGCACGCGAGCGTGGCCATCAGATAGTAGCAATCATCGACGAGAACAATATAGACGACATCAATTCCGAAGCATTCGCTTCAGCCGATGTAGCCATTGAATTTACTCGCCCAGAGGCGGCTCTTGACAACTACCGTATGATTTTGCCAACCGGTGTTCCCCTCGTCAGCGGCACAACCGGATGGGGCTCCTCCGATCAGCTCCTCCCTATGATTGACCGGGCTGATTCAGCCATGATATGGAGCTCCAACTTCTCTGTTGGCGTCAACATTTTCTTCGCGGTCAACTCTTTCCTGGCTCGCATCATGAACCGCTTCCCGCAATATACGCCCCAAATGGAAGAGGTGCACCACATTCACAAACTCGACCATCCCAGCGGCACCGCCAAAACCCTCGCCGAAGGTATCATCGAGGCAACCGACCGCATCGCTGAGTGGACCGAAGACCCCTCTCATCGCCCCGACCAACTGCTCATCAATCACCGTCGCGAAGGTGAAGTGCCGGGCATTCACTCCATCGTTTGGCAATCACCTATGGACTCTATAACTCTCACCCACTCGGCCAAGACACGCGACTCTTTCGCCCTCGGCGCGGTCATCGCCGCCGAATGGCTCCCGGGCCACAAAGGCCTCTTCTCTACCGCCGACATGATGGCCGACCTCCTTAAATAATCATCCTCCACCTTTATTTCCCTCTACTCCATAATCCCCTTTTCGATTTCCTCAACTTCGCTCAATGACACGTCAACAATTCACTGAAGATTTCATTGCACGGGTTCGCAAAACCCGTACCACCCGCTGGATTCGCTTCGGCCTAGTAGCCCTCCTTTGGCTCGCTTTCACTGTTTGGACATCTTGCTGGTGGCTGCTTCTGGTCATGCCGCTGCTCTTTGACATCTATATCACCCACTATATCCCCTTCACCTGGTGGAAAAACTCTAAGTCAAAGGTAGTCAGAGGCATTATGTCGTGGGTCGACGCGATTGTCTATGCCTTGATTCTCGTGTGGTTTATCTTCAACTTTGTTGCCCAAAACTATTCCATCCCCTCATCTTCGCTCGAAAAAACCCTCCTCACCGGCGACTATATCACCGTCAACAAGCTCATCTACGGCCCGCGTGTGCCCATGACCCCCATCAACTTCCCCTTGGTCCACAACACTATGCCACTTGTCGGGGGCAACAGCTACGTTGAGTCGGTGCAATTCAAATATCGCCGCCTGCCGGGCCTCCGCAGCGTGGAGCGCGGCGACATCGTGGTGTTTAACTTCCCCGCCGGCGACACCGTGTTTACCAATGTATCCAACCCCGACTACTATCAGCTCTGCCAAATGGCCGGTGTCAGCTCCCTGGCCGGCAATCCGCAGTTAGGCGAAAAAATAACCCGGCCCGTCGACCGCCGCGAAAACTATGTGAAACGCTGCGTCGGCCTCCCCGGCGAAACTTTCAAAATCGTTAACGGCGTAATCTATATCGACGGCAAAAAACAACCGATGCCCCGTAATGCCCAGTTTAACTACTACGTGCAGATCGACCGGCCTATAACCGATGCCGAGTGGGATGAACTCGAAATCTCTCAGCTCGACCGCAACAACTATGCCGACCTCAACCAACTGCCCGCCGACTTCTGGCTCTCTAACGGCTTTACAGTCAACCCCGACGGCACTGTGCCTCGCATCTACCGCGTACCCCTGACAGCCTCCATGCTCGCTCAAGTCAAAAAGCTCCCCGGAGTGCTCAACATCGTGCAGCAGCCCGGCGAGGATGAATACTGCTACATCTGGCCCTTCAGCCTTGCCGCCAACGAGGGCTGGACACGCCTGAACTATGGTGGCCCCGATGGTGTGCTTATCCCCAAAAAGGGTATGACAGTGGAGCTCGACGAGCGCAACTGGCAGCTCTATGAGCGTGCAATCCGAGTTTACGAAGGCCACACCAACTCTGAATTCCGTAACGGTCAAGCCTACATCGACGGTAAGCCGGCCAAAACCTACACATTCGGAATGGATTATTACTTCATGCTCGGCGACAACCGCGACAATTCCGTCGACTCCCGCTACTGGGGCTTCGTGCCCGAAGACCACATCGTGGGTATGCCCGTTAAAGTGCTGACTTCGTTCGACGGTGACAAATCGCTTTTCAACGGCAAAATCCGCTTTAACCGCACTTTCAAAAATCCCAACCCCGACAAAGCCGACTATCAGCAATGACCTCCGACCCGCTGATTACTCATCCCGGCGGCACCGTTGAATTGCCGTTAGCCCTCTTCCCGCCCGTCAGCTACTTCGCTCTGTTAGCCTCCTACCCGGTTGCAGTAATCAACGACCGCGCCCGATTTGACAAGCGCCAAAAAAGTGTGCATCGCTTCGACATTGCCGACACTCGCGGCCGACTCTCCCTGACCGTGCCCATCTCCCGCCCCTCCACCGCTCAGGTCCACTCCCCGCTGCTCTGGAATCAAGTAGCCATCTCCACCCACGGCGATTGGTGGCACGTCCATCGTATATCTCTTGAATCGGCTTATGGGCGCACACCCTTTTTTGAATTTTACATAGACAGGTTGTCCCGATTTTTCTCCCACGACACCCCCGACATCTTCCCTGACATCGCCACCCTCGCCTTGGAGTCAATCCAATCAGCAGCCACAATCCTCGGCCTTAACACTGCCATCGTCAGAGCCTCCGAGCTTCCCGCTCCTGCATCCCCCGGCCTCAACGCTAACGACCTGTCACATAACACCCACGCGAAGCCCACCGCCGCAGAATTCCAAGAGCGCCCGCGCTATCAGATTCGCGCCGACCGCCTCGGTTTTATCCCCGGCCTCTCGATCCTCGACCTCATCTTCAACCACGGCCCCGAGTCCCCCCTCCACCTCCGCTAACCCGTGAGCTGCACAAATCCACGCTGAAAGTGTGGACGAAGTTGCACAAAAAAATACGATATTTTTTATCTCGTATGAACTATTTGGGCGGGAGCAATGTTATAATAGTGTAGATGAAACAATGACTGTCATCTACAAGAAATGTGATAAT
>CAMWUH010000109.1 GCA_947177325.1 uncultured Bacteroidales bacterium | reverse complement strand
AACCCAGGACCCCAACATTAAAAGTGTTGTGCTCTACCAGCTGAGCTAGCGAATCTCCTTATTTCGCTTCCAGGGGCGTTTCCCCTCAAAAGCGTTGCAAAGGTAGGCACTTTTTTTTATTCCTGCAAATTTTTTCACAATTATTTTTAAAAAATCTGCCATTCTTTAGTGCAATCAAGATGAAAATTGCAAGACGCAGCTTATTTTTAAGATTTGATAATCAGCGTTTTATCTCGGAGCAACCTTATAGGAGATGCCGAGTGAAAATTATTTGGCATGATTTTTAGCCGTCGGGGCCGTTTCAATGTTTGCGGGATTTTTTGTAACTTTGCCGTTGCTACATTATCACTCCCCCAATCATACATTTATATTTCTCATGCAGCAAAAAATAATAATTCTTGACTTCGGCTCGCAGACCACCCAATTGATTGGGCGTCGCGTGCGCGAACTCAATGTTTACTGCGAGATTTTGCCTTATAACAAATTTCCGCTCGATGATGAGTCGGTAATAGGCGTTATATTGTCGGGCTCGCCGTTTTCGGTCTACGACCAAAAGGCTTTCAAGGCCGACCTCGACGTGTTGCGTCAGCGCCATCTGCCCATTCTCGGCATCTGCTACGGCGCTCAATTTATCGCTTACACCAATGGTGGCTCAGTTGAGCCTGCCGGGTCGCGCGAATATGGCCGCGCCATTCTGAGCCACATTGACCCGGCTTGTCCGCTGTTTAAGGGCATAGAGCCGGGAAGCACCGTTTGGATGAGCCACGGCGATACTATTACATCCATCTCCGACGACTTCCACGTAACGGCCTCTACCGATAAGGTTAAAATCGCTGCTTATCAACACAATAGCGAAAATATATTCGGTGTGCAATTCCACCCCGAAGTTTACCACTCTGAGCATGGCACCCAAATGCTGCGTAATTTCGTGGTTGACATTTGCGGCGCCACTTGCGATTGGAGCGCAGCATCGTTTATAGAAACTACCGTTAAAGAACTTCGCGAGCAACTTGGCAACGACAAAGTGGTGCTCGGTCTTTCGGGCGGTGTAGACTCTTCGGTAGCCGCCGTGCTTCTCAATCGGGCTATCGGCGACAACCTGACCTGCATATTCGTTGACCACGGCATGCTGCGTAAAAACGAGTTTGAAGATGTGCTCAACGACTACAAATGCCTCGGGCTGAACGTGATCGGCGTTGATGCCTCGGCTGAATTTTTTGCCGAATTGGCTGGAGTCACCGAGCCGGAGCGCAAACGTAAAATCATCGGCAAAGGCTTTATCGACGTTTTCGACCGCGAAGCCCACAAGCTGCGCGACGTAAAATGGCTTGGTCAAGGCACCATCTACCCTGACTGCATCGAGTCGCTCTCAATCACCGGCACAACAATCAAGAGCCACCACAATGTGGGGGGACTTCCTGAAAAGATGAACCTCAAATTGTGTGAGCCCCTACGCTTGCTGTTTAAGGATGAAGTGCGCGCCGTTGGCCGCGAACTCGGCATGCCCGACCACCTCATCAAGCGTCACCCATTCCCCGGCCCCGGATTGGCAGTCAGAATTCTCGGCGACATCACTCCCGAGAAGGTTGCCATACTTCAAGAAGCTGACCACATCTTCATCCAAGGCCTGAAAGACTGGGGACTGTATGACCAAGTGTGGCAAGCCGGCGTCATTCTGCTCTCAGTGCAGAGTGTTGGCGTTATGGGCGACGAACGCACATACGAACGCGCCGTAGCTCTCCGAGCCGTTACCTCAACCGACGCTATGACAGCCGACTGGGCCCACCTCCCCTACGACTTTCTGGCCAAGGTATCAAACGACATTATCAACCACGTCAAGGGCGTCAACCGCGTTTGCTACGACATCTCCTCCAAGCCACCGGCAACTATCGAGTGGGAGTAACACTTCCTCCGCTATTTTGACGCTAATCGACTGAAATAACAAAAAAAAGCAGCGGCTCTTTCCAGGTTGCTGCTTTTTTTGTATACAATTCCACAAATATATATCAGCTGCGGAGCCGTGGCAAGGATTTTGAGGTATTCCTTTGAAATTTCCGGGATTATATTTACATTTGTGCTATGGCTTGTACTCCTGAATATATTGACTTCATTTGTGAAGTCCTCGCTCCGCTTGGAGAAGTCCGCTCTCGCAAGATGATGGGCGATTACGTTATCTACGTCAATGAAAAATGCGTTATCACTGCTTGTGACAATAATGCTTTCATCAAGAAACTTGATTGCATCACGCCACTAATGGCAGACGCTGAAACAGGATGCGCTTATGAGGGAGCTAAGGAGGGTTATATACTTGACTTTTCTGACCAACGCAAAGCGAGAGAGGTTATTTCCATTCTTTGGGAAGCGTTACCGTTGCCCAAGAAAAAGAAGAAATAAGGCCTGTTCGCAGCCACTCCAAAGTCCGCAACTTCAATGTCATCGCCCGCTTGCTTCGGTAAAGTGCATTAAGCAAGTTATGGACTCGCCCGACTGCTCTGAGCTTCGACACCAAGCAAGGTTTAGAAGCGAGAAGTTATGCACATTATTTACCTAAATGACAGGGGCCCGGGAGATTTTTTTGAGGAACAGATGCGACAAAATGGAGCAGAAATTTGTTATAAGGGTAAACACACCCAAAAAGAATTTATCAAAATTCTACGTTTCAACCCTCTCCGTTTCAACCCCCTCTACAGTGACTTCGGTCATCTGCGACTATCTTCATCACTATGAAAACGCTATCTCTCTCTCCGATTCGCTTAACAGCTCTACTGTTAGCTCTCTTACTCACCACCGCCGGAGCTTCAGCTCAAATAGCTGACCGCCTGCTCATTGGAGCAGACACCGCGCTCGACACCGTGCAGGCAACTCACGACGTTATCGCGCCTCTCTTTGAGCAGCAGTCCAATAAAAAGGTGGTCCACTCAATCTACGATGAGCCCTACTCCATCAATGCATCCTATCCTAACTATCGTCGGCTGGCAGCTAACACAGCCGTGTTGTTTGGCGGCGGCATAACTACTCTGGTGGTTCTGTCGGCACTGCCTGAAGAGGCCACAGCCTGGAATAAAAAAGAGTGGAGCGGCACACCGATGTTTCAGCGCTACTTCGACAATGTCAAGCACGGACCTCACTTCGATGAAGATAACGCCATTTTCAATTACTGCCTCCACCCCTATGCCGGAGCCGCCTACTATATGAGCGCTCGCTCTCAGGGCTTCAATCTGTGGCAATCATGGCTTTACAGCTTCGCCGTCTCGACGGTGTTCTGGGAATATGGTATCGAGGCATTCATGGAACGGCCGTCATGGCAAGACCTCGTAATCACCCCAATGGGTGGCTTAATTCTCGGCGAAGCCTTTTACATCGCCAAGCGCTACATCGTTGAGCACGACTATGAAGTGCTCGGCACCAAATGGCTCGGCTACCCCATAGCCTTCCTGCTCGACCCGGTCAACGAATGTCTTGGCTATTTCCGCGGCAACGACGCCCACGGCTGGAAACAACGCCACTCAGCTTCGCAAACCCAAATTCATCTGCAACCGACAATGACGCCGGTGCGCGGTGGCGGCACAGCCTTCGGATTCAGCATGAATATCACTTTTTAGCTTCTCAACCGTAACTTTTATTGCACGCCGTTGCTGATAATCTCAAATTGTTGATTAACTTTGCATAATAAAATAATTGACGCCATGGATAAAGTAAAACCTAAGAAAGCTCTCGGACAACACTTCCTGACCGACGAACCCACAGCGGCCCGCATAGCCGCTACGCTCGACTCCGTGGCCCGGATGCCCACGGTCGAGGTAGGTCCCGGCATGGGCATGCTCACCAAATATTTGCTTGAACGCCAGGCTCCGCTCAAAGTGGTGGAGGTCGACGGCGAGAGCATTGAGTGGCTCAATGCCCACTACCCCGCCCTGCATGGCAACATTATCGACGGCGACTTTCTCAAGCTCAACCTCAATGAGCTGTTCCCGGATGCGGAAAAAATTGCCGTTATAGGCAACTATCCCTACAACATATCATCGCAGATATTCTTCCACGTGCTCGACTATAAAGACCGCGTTGAGGTGTGCTCCGGAATGTTGCAACGAGAAGTTGCCGAGCGATTGGCTGCCCCCGAGGGTACAAAAGCGCGAGGCATATTGTCGGTGCTGTTGCAATCGTGGTTTGACGTTGAATATCTCTTCACCGTGTCGGAAAACGTTTTCAATCCACCCCCCAAAGTAAAGTCGGGCGTGGTGAAGCTGACCCGCAATGCGGTGACTGACCTCGGTTGCGATGAGCGATTGTTTAAAATCGTGGTGAAAACCACATTCGGCCAACGCCGCAAAACTCTCCGCAACTCAGTCCGCCCCCTTATCCCGGCCGAAAAAGTTGCCGCCCTGGCTGATAATCCCATGATGGGCCTGCGCCCCGAGCAGCTTTCAGTAGCCCAATTTATTGAGCTGACCAACTTCATTGCCTCGCTCCGCTAATCACTCCGCCCCCCCTAACCGCCCGGTGTCCCGGCACTCCCAAAATATCCCCCTTCACATAGCCAATCATCACTCCACAATGAAGGAATTTACCGAAGAATATCTCGACAACATTCGCGACATCATAGCGCGTGCCGACGAAGACGCCGCGCGCGCCGAGCTGCAGGACATGCACCCCGCCGACGTGGCCGAGCTCTACCAAGACCTCAACGTTGACCAGGCTGAATATCTCTTCAAACTGCTCGACGAGGAGACGCGCGCCGCCGTGTTGATGGAGCTCGACGAAGAAGACCGCCACAAACTGCTGGAGGGAATGTCTGCCCAGGAAATAGCCAAGCAATATATCGACTACCTCGACACCGACGAGGCAGTTGACCTCATCCAGGAGCTCGACGAAGAAGACCGCGAAGAAGTGCTGTCGCACATCGACGACGTGGAGCAAGCCGGCGACATCATCGACCTTCTGAAATATGATGAAGACACTGCCGGCGGCTTGATGGGCACCGAGATGATTGTGGTCAACGAAAACTGGTCAATGCCCGAATGTATCAAGCAAATGCGCATGCAGGCCGAGGAGATGGACGACATCTACTACGTCTACGTGGTCGACAACGACGACCGCCTGCGCGGCATCCTCCCGATGAAAACACTGATAACCCACCCCTCAGTGTCGAAAATCAAGCATATCATGGAGACCGACCCCGTGGCCGTCAAAGCTGATATGCCTATCGACGAGGTGGCGCTCGACTTTGAGAAATATGACCTTGTGGCGATGCCGGTTATCGACTCCATTGGTCGCCTCGTCGGTCAAATCACAGTCGACGACGTTATGGACCAGGTGCGCGAATCATCGGAGCGCGACTACCAATTGGCTTCAGGTTTGTCGAGCGACGTCGACGCCGACGACTCCGTCTGGGCCCAGACCAAAGCCCGCATCCCCTGGCTCCTTATCGGCATAGGCTCCGGAATTCTTGCCTCACTTATTCTGACCAATTTCCAGGCACAGATTGAAGCCGTCACTGCCTTGGCGCTTTTCATCCCCATCATTGGCGGCACCGGAGGTAACGTAGGCGTGCAGGCCTCGGCCATCGTAGTGCAAGGCTTGGCCAACGGTTCGCTAAGCATTAAAGAATTTGGCAAGCAACTTTGGAAGGAAGTTCGCGTAGGCTTTATCAACGCCATTATAATATCCTCAGTCATATTGGCCTACAACCTGTTGATGCTGCCTGATAATTTAGCCGTCACGCTATCTGTGGCCACTTCGCTGTTTATAGTCGTGATGTTTGCCACACTGTTAGGCTCCATAGTGCCGCTGACGCTTGAGAAATTCAAGATTAACCCCGCGCTTGCCACCGGCCCCTTTATTCAAATCTCCAACGACATCGTGGGCCTCATCATCTACGTTTACATCTCCACCTGGCTTCTCGGCCTGCTGGGTTAACGGCAGCAGAGAGACTCCAATTAAATTATTAAGACCCGGTTCCCCAACATAAGGGTTATTTTCCATTGCAGTTTTGTTTTTTCTGCAAAGATATTTTTTTTGAATACATAGGGTTTTTACTATGCGCCAATATTTTTTCAAAATTGCACTATGTTGCGAGTAAAAACTTGAAACATAAAAAAGTAAGGCACCTCAAGCATAAGCCGGGTGCCTTGACATCCTTATTATAGTGCAGATATAGCGACATTCTCAAAAAGAAGCCTATACGGGCACTGTTTCGGGTACAAATTTAATATTTTTATATGAACTAACAAAATTTCACATGGAAAAATTTGTGGAAAGTTTCCAGGAACACTACTTTCATCTGCGCTTTCATCTGCAGTTCCACAAATCGGTTGTATGACACTTTATTGGGGAACAAGTAGGTGAGGTGTTTGCAGACATACTGAGTGTAGAAGTGTTGAGGTATTGGTATCCTCCTGTATGGAAGAGTATCAGTATTGTTATGACCTCGGTATCTGATAGCCTCCCGACTTTATTTCGGTGGACTTTGCCATCGCTGAGTTGATGTTTTTTAAGTTCTGCAGAAAAATACTTGCAGAAATCATCGGCAAGACAGAAAATTTCAGGAGGTCCTTGAACGAAGTAAAAAATTTTGTCTGCAGTTATCATAGCGGTAAAATTTTGTAAATCTTGTAATTAGTCACTATAAATTTACGAATTTTCCGTAAGATTCCCAAGAAAATCAGCCACTTAGTTTCATGCTAAATGGCTGACTGTTTTATTTTTGATTGGACGATTTCTTATGTCGAACTCACGTTAATTAGGTGATGTTAATATTGATATTAGAATCTTACGCCAAAAGAAAGATACATGCCGTGGTATGTATGTGTGTTGGAATTGGCAAAAGTTTTGATATTATATCCTACCCCAATAATTGGTGAGAGCCGCTTTGTTAAACCATGAGTGTACCAGTTAATACCAATTCTATATGACGTGTTTTTTATATTATTGGATCCCAGACTTGTAGTAACTGTTGCTCTTGCTTCAAAGATATTACGATCGTTAATGTCTCTTGGAAATAATTCAAATCCAACGCCTCCGCCTATATTGACTGTTCTGTTGTAGTATTTTGTTTCCCCGTGTTTAGGAAGAATGAAGTTGCTGGAGCACAGGGCATGTATAGAAAAGCGT
>CAMWUH010000108.1 GCA_947177325.1 uncultured Bacteroidales bacterium | reverse complement strand
CTACACCTACCCCGCATCACCCCATCTATCGGCAATTATCGACAAGCGCCCTGTTGACCTCGACAAGATTGACCGCGCCCGCCACGAGCTGGAGCAACAGTGTGATGTGCTCCTGGTTGAAGGTGCAGGAGGACTGATGGTGCCTATAACTGACTCAATGCTCACAATTGATTACGTCAGCTCGCGCAATCTGACCGTTGCGTTGGTAACCAACGGCCGACTCGGTTCAATCAGCCACACCCTATTGGCGCTCGAAGCTCTCGCCTCGCGTAATATTCCGGTGAAATACCTCCTCTATAATACCCACTTCGATTCCGATCCCGTCATTGCTCCCGACACCCGCCGCTTCCTCAAGCAGTGGATTGCCGCGCACTCCCCCCTGACTCGCTATCTCGAAGTCCCCTCCATGCAGCTGAAATAACGCCATAGCCTGCCTCCAGCGAAATCTTAAGTCTTAATAAATACTTTTTTTCAAAAAAAACGCTAAAAAGTTTCATCGCCCCGCGAATTTTTATAACTTTGTATTTTGTAAATACGTTACAGAAACAATAAACAATCCAAAAACCCTTACATAAAACTAATATCATGAGCAAACCTTATGTTGTCGGTATCGACATAGGCGGCACTAACACCGTCTTCGGCATTGTTGACGCTCGCGGCGTCGTGCTTGCCAGCTCCTCTATCAAAACTCAGAAACACAGCACCATCGAAGGCTACATTGATGAACTCTACGACGAGCTCACCAAACTCATCAAAGCCAACGACGCTGAAGATAAAATCCATGGTATCGGTATCGGCGCCCCCAATGCCAACTACTACAGCGGCATGATTGAAGCCGGAGTTAATCTCCCCTGGCCCACCCCCATACCTTTGGCTCAACTCGTTAGCGAAAAATTCGGTATTCCCGTAGCTATCACAAACGATGCCAACGCTGCCGCCATCGGCGAAATGACCTACGGCGCTGCCCGCGGTCTCAAAGACTTTATAATGATTACACTCGGCACAGGCGTTGGCTCCGGCATCGTTATCAACGGCCAGCTCGTTTACGGCCACGACGGTTTCGCCGGCGAATTAGGCCACGTAATCATGAAGCGCAACAATGGCCGCCTCTGCGGCTGCGGTCGCACCGGCTGTCTCGAAGCTTACTGCTCGGCTACAGGCGTTGCCCGCACAGCTCGTGAGTTCCTCGAAATCCGCACCGAGCCCTCTATTCTTCGCAATATCCCCGTTGACGAAATCACATCAAAAGACGTTTACGACGCTGCAATCGCCGGCGACAAACTCGCTAAAGATGTGTTTGACTACACCGGCGAAATCCTCGGCGAAGCATTGGCCGACTTTACAGTGTTCTCAGCTCCCGAAGCATTCATCCTCTTCGGCGGATTGGCAAAGAGCGGTGACCTGTTGATGAAACCCCTCCGCAACTCTTTGGAAAAGAACGTTATGAAGGTGTGGAAAGGGAAAGTGAAAGTGTTGCTTTCAGAGCTTAAAGAAGCCGACGCAGCAGTCCTCGGCGCAAGCGCCCTCGGTTGGGAAGCAAAACCTGTTACCGCTGCTACTCCCGCCGCCCTCCCTACCGCTCCCGCTGCTAACGCATAACATTGCAATAGCATAACCACTACAGGCCGTTATTGATTCAGCTCAATGGCCTCGACATAAACAACACAAAAAGGTTTCGCCCGCTCAGAGCGAAACCTTTTTTATTTATTATTGATGCAGTCAGCTCCTGGGAGCCGCGACCGCCTCAAATATAGAAACAAGGTTGGGTCGCAACTCCTCCTGATAGTTGCGACTCAACCTGTTTTTAAAACTGCCGAGCTGTGGTTCTAAAGCTTGCCGTGCTTATTTTCGTGCGGGGTTATTTATCGTGATCAATTATTATATGCATTGGGCATAAGCCTTAGAGCTGAAGTTGATTTGTTTATTGTCTACATTTTATTTATCTGATTTTAATGGTTGAACGATTAAAAAAAAGAATTTGTAGCCGACTACAGATTTTTTTAGGGGTTAATAAAAGTGTGGGTTGAAAAGCTTTTCAGTTGCAAAGTTAATATGGTTAGAAAGGCGAAAAATCTCAAAATATCCCCTTTGGTGAAAAAAATTTTGGAATACTCCGGATTTTTTGGTTGCAAAACATCGTCCACCCTTTCAGCATGGACTCAACCGCTTCTTTTTCTTGATATCCTCGGACTACGTCCGCGGTCCGTCATAAACGTCGCTGCTGCGCAGCTCATACCGACAGAAAACATACTAAGATATTTACCATGATAAATATATTGCATGGATTACATTTTTTTTGTATTTTTGCAATCACTCCAACTAAAAACCAATAAACTAAAGAATGCCAATGAAATAAATAACTATTTTTAGGACATATTGACATAAAAGCGTTAATTTTATTCTTGTTTTTCTAAAAATCGCCAAATTATAAGAAACACAACCAAGAAGTAAAAGTTAATGCTCACGCTGCAGGCGTGGGCTTTTACTTGTTTGTGTTGTGTAGGTGTTTGGCGATACCTTAGAAAAGCAAACGAAGTATGAGCCCCGCTTTTTTGTTTGTCCATTTCTATGAATCAAGGGCTCTCAATTAACTTAAACCTATTCTATCACAAATCATTTTATTAAAATGGGCAAATCAAAATTATTTAACATCGTAGCCTCTTTGGCTTTCGTTCTGACGCTCGCTTCTTGCAGTGGACCAAGAAATCTTATCGTTCCTCAT
The DNA here is from genome assembly GCA_947177325.1 of uncultured Bacteroidales bacterium. GTDB lineage: Bacteria > Bacteroidota > Bacteroidia > Bacteroidales > Muribaculaceae > JAGBWK01. The sequence continues at coordinate 4,419 of CAMWUH010000108.1, read as the reverse complement.
GCAGTTAACTCAGCTGATGCAATCTCCGTTGCAGGCTTAAACTTGCAAAAAGGGGATTATGACATTCTCGCATCAGTTACGGAAACTGCATCCGTTACTGCTAAATATACAGGTAATTCGTTGGTCATTACCAGCGGTGACGGTGATTTCGCTTACTACTTCAATTTTAATCCTAAAAAAGGATGGACACTTAACAGATTCAGTGGCGCTGCTACTCTCGGTTATTTCTTGAGTGATGCACAAAGCCCATCAGAAATGCCTGAGGCTGAAGAATTTGCTCGTCGAGTTGCTATAGCGCGCCTGATTGAAACAGTTAAAGATTATGGTGCAGACGGAGTTTTGGAACCAATCATTACAACTCGCGCATCCAATGCCGGCAACCGCGTTATCGAATACCAAGCCTCGGCAACTGCGAAAATCGTCAAAATCCATCCTACAACTAAATAATGAATTATGAAAATGAAATTCATTAATAAAATAATTGCTTTTATTGCAATTACCCTCTTGGTGAGTTCCTGTGGGCTGACCAAGAAGATTTACGGCATTTCAGAGGTTGAAGTGATGTTGACTCCATATCACGGAGTTGTTCCACAAACTTACAATGACCTGCAGAAACAAGTTAGAGTAGTTGTAGATTCAAATGTTGCGGGCGAGGACATGTATGATGATTCAAATCTAAGTGCATTTCTTCGGAAAGCGCTCCCTCATTATACATTCACTCCAAGCGTAAAAGTATTTGCGCAAGATGCTACAACATCTTACATGCAGCAAATGCGATTTGACGTAGCCAACTCCGCTGATTATACTTTCAATGTTAATATCTCTACGTTTAAGTTGAAGTGGATTGACAAAAAAACTGCTGAAGTGGAAGTCCGCTTGACTTACCGACTTGTTAATGAGGCAAATGAAACATTAGTGCCTGCAACTACAGTTTCTTCAACCATCACACTTGCACAAACCGAACAGTTTGGCAATGGTTTCGGACGCTGTTATGCCGACGCATTAAGGAAAATCAACTGGGATAGAATTGCAGATTGTTTGCGTGTGGCAAAACAGGCGAAGCAGGAAGCAAACGCTCAGGTGACCGGGGCCGGCGATACTGCATTGGAACACACTGTAATCCGCTGGTATATAGTTTCTGCACCACAAGGCGCTGATGTGTCATGGCGTGTAGTTTCTTCTACTCCCGATGTGGCTAACACTAACAGCAACTTCGTTGGTTCAACTCCCTATGAATCAACCGAGTCATTTGACATCAAAGGCCTCACCTACAATAACTCAGGAAATGTTCAAATTGAAGTTTCTTGCGAAAAACCCGGTTATTTAACTCAACGCAAGCGCTTTAATCTTCGCCAGGTTATTGACCAAAAAGAAATTTCCGCTAAATTTAATCTTATCAAAGACGAATAACGGCCATGCGACATATTCTGACTTTCATCTCTTTTGCTCTTTTAGCATTTGGGCTTACTCCAAATGCAGAAGCAAAAAAAGAAGTACGCCCTTCACGCATCAATCTTGAGCTACCTACAAGAGCAAACATTTCCTCACGATATGGAAATCTTGATTATGGGTTGCGTATTCAGGTAAACAGTGATGTTGGCGATAGAGATATAATCAATCTCTATGATCTTCCCTCTAACGAAGCAAAAAGCTTTCCATCCGTTGAGATGGATAACTCTCTTGCAGAAAGTGTCGAACAGTACCTTGACAGCTATACCACGCAACTCGGATTTAAGGTAGCTACAAATGCCAATACCGATTATATTCTTAAAGTCACCGTTAAGGACTTCAGAGTAAGAGTCCGCAACTATAACGTTAAGAAAAAAATCTATAACTCCTCAGCTGCAATGGTGATTAATTGGGAATTACTTGATGCCCAATATAAAACCGTAATATCATCGACAACTTCAACCGGCAGAGGTTCGACTCGTTCAAGTGATATTTTATCACCTCTTTCGTCAGCCTATACAGAAGCTCTATCCAATATAGATTGGGACAGAATTGCCTCTGCCTTAAGAGTAGCCAAAACAGCTCGACAGGAAGCTAATAAGGAAGTTACCGGCATGGGAAATACAGCTCTGGAGCACTCGGTTATTCGCTGGAATATAGTTTCACGTCCGCAGGGCTCTGACGTTTACTGGCGTGTAGTGTCGTCAACTCCCGATGTGGTTAATACCAACAGCAACTTCGTTGGAACTACTCCTTATGAATCGACAGAGTCATTTGACATCAAAGGCCTCACCTATAATAATTCCGGAAACGTTCAGATTGAAGTTTCATGCGAAAAGCCCGGCTATGTCACCCAGCGAAAGCGCTTCAACTTGCGTCAGGTAATTGACCAAAAAGAAATCTCTGCGAAATTCAATCTTGTAAAAGAAGACGAGGAGTAAACTCCGCTTTCTATTTAACTAAAAAAGCGCAATCCGGCCGGATTGCGCTTTTTTCTATAATCTCTATAATCGATGTTATCGGGTGCTGTTTATAGGTTTTGGAGCCATGGGGCTGAGGAAATATCTGATGGCATGCGCCAATCACCGCGAGGCGAAAGGGTGGCAGAGCCTACCTTTGGACCGTCGGGCAGGCAGGAGCGTTTGAATTGCTGGCTGAAGAAGCGACGCATGAATGTTTTGAGCCATTTATCGATGGTTTCTTCATCATAGACTCCTTTGAATGCTTTATTTGCCAGCATCTTGATGCGCTCGGGCGAGAAGCCGTAGCGGAGCATATAATATAGGAAGAAATCATGCAGCTCGTAGGGACCGACAAGGTCTTCAGTTTTCTGTGCAATGTTGCCATCGGAGTCGGCCGGAGTTAGCTCGGGACTGATTGGGGTGTCAACGATGTCGAGCAAAATTGCGCGCGAAGCCTCGTCGCCATTGTCGGCAAAATATTTCACAAGGTGTTTGACAAGCGTTTTCGGCACTCCGGTGTTGACGCCATACATCGACATGTGGTCGCCATTGTAGGTGGCCCATCCGAGTGCCAGCTCCGAAAGGTCGCCGGTGCCGAGCACCATGCCACCCAATTGATTGGCGATATCCATAAGTATTTGGGTGCGTTCGCGAGCTTGAGAATTTTCGTAGGTAACGTCGATGAGTTCCGGGTCGTGGCCGATGTTGCGGAAATGAAGTTTGACCGCTTCGGCAATCGGCACCTCTTTAATTGTTATCCCCAACGCCTCCATCAGCTTCAGGGCATTGTTGTAAGTGCGACCGGTAGTTCCAAAGCCGGGCATAGTCACTCCAATGATGCCCTTGCGGTCGAGCTTCAGCAAATCAAACGATTTGCAAGCCACGAGCAGCGCGAGCGTAGAGTCAAGACCGCCGGAAATACCCACTACGAGCGTACAGCAGCGGGTAGCGTCGAGTCGGCGAGCCAACCCGAGAGCTTGAATATTGATAATCTCTTCGCATCGCTCAGCCAAGTGGGAGACTGATGACGGCACGAAGGGGTGAGCATCGATATGGCGCAGCAAATCATCAACGGGAGCCGTTGCGGCGAAGGTTACCTTAATAAAGCGAGCTTCAAAGTTATGGTGCTCGGCCGATTGTGAAAATGAGCGATTGTGCATGCGGTCGCGATTGAGAGCATCGATGTCAATATCGGCCACCTCGGCTGCAGTTGCCATTTGCCATCGGGGCGATTGAGCAAGTATGCGACCGTTCTCCGCAATAATAGCCTTGGGGTCAAACACGAGGTCGGTAGTTGACTCGCCCCATCCCGAAGATGCATAAATGTATGCAGCGTTGCACCGAGCTGACTGTTGCGAAATCAAATTGAGCAGATAATCGCGCTTGCCAATCAGGTCGTTAGAGGCCGAGAGATTTACCATTACGTTAGCCCCGGCCAAAGTCAGCATCGATGACGGAGGCACGGGAGTCCAAAGGTCCTCGCAAATCTCAATACCTATTCCGGCATCTCCGCCATTGAAAATCAAATTATATCCGAAAGGCACCTGCTGAGAGCCGATGGTAATGGTGGCATCGGCAGGCAGATTTTTCGGCGCCGGAGCAAACCACCGATATTCGTAAAACTCGTTATAGTTAGGGATATAAGTTTTTGGAACCACCCCAACCATTTGGCCCGCTTGAATCGCAACCGCACAGTTAAACAATGAGTCGCCTCGGCGAAGCGGTGCGCCCACTATTAATAATAGGGAGTTACACTCAGTAGCGTGAGCCAACTTCTCCAATCCGGAAATCACTGATTGGAGCAGTAATTGATTGTGAAACAAATCGGCGCATGTGTAACCCGTCAGCGACAACTCCGGCGTTACCATAACGTCGACACCTTTGGCCGCTGCTTTTTGGGCTTCATCTATTATTGCTGCCACGTTGGCATCAACGTTACCCAAGACTACCTGTGGGGCTGTCGCTTATACCCAAATCCGAGCCCACGAGACCTCTCTACCTAGCGTAG
>CAMWUH010000107.1 GCA_947177325.1 uncultured Bacteroidales bacterium | reverse complement strand
AGCTTCTTCAGCATTAGCAGCTGCTTCAGCCTCAGCCTTAGCGGCAGCTGCTTCAGCTTTCTTCTTAGCTACGAGCTCTGCTTTAGCTTGATTTTTAGCTTGTTCTTCAGCCAGACGCTGTTTTGCAGCGAGCTCTTTACGATCGGCCATTGAAGTTTTAACTGCGTCAACAGCAGCTTGTTTTTTAGCTTTCCAAGCGTCGAAACGTTTTTGAGCTTCAGCTTCGTCAAATGCGCCTTTCTTAACACCGCCTTGGAGATGTTTCATCAACAAAACACCTTCGCTTGAGAGGATGTTACGCACTGTGTCGGTGGGTTGAGCACCAACGTTAACCCAATACAAAGCCCGTTCGAAATTCAAGGTAATTGTAGCAGGATTAGTGTTAGGATTATAAGATCCGATCCTTTCAATAAATTTACCATCTCGTGGTGCTCTGCTATCGGCGATCACAATAGGATAAAACGCATAGTTTTTGCGACCATGACGTTGTAATCTGATTTTAGTTGCCATTAATAAAAAATTAAAAAAGTTGGTTTTGTATTGTGTATTTTACTCCTGCTTGCGCAAAAGCTCCGCAAAGTTACGCATTATTTCCTTAACCGCCAAACATTTCCCTAACTATTTTTTAAGCAACATTTGAACCGGGTCTTAGTCGATAGCCGCAAATGCGCGGGCTTCCGCGAGGGTTTCGGGTTTTCCCACGTCAAACCAATTAACCGACGGCGACAGGTCGTAGCCTTTGATATCTAATTCTTCGAGCTTAGCCAAATAAAATGGTATAATTGAAAAAACCGGGCCTGCACCGACTGAATATTCGGCAAGTTGAGGTAGCACTCTGCCGGGCACAAACGCTTGAATGCCGCTATAGGCGCGTTGAAGCATCGCTGAGGTAGGGGAGAACCCGTCCGGCTTCATCTGGCGGGTAGAAAGGTTCTGCCAACCACATAGGCGATAGTCCTCATTGAAATAAAGCGCGCGAGAAGATTTTCGCTCCGCTACGGCAAGCGTAACATCGGCTTTGCTTTGACTGTGAATAGCGATAAAAGAGTCCAAGTCGAGGTCACACCACACATCAGCGTTGTAGCTAACCACGCAATCGGCCTGCTCAAGCAGAGGGTAGGCTTTGAGCAATCCTCCGCCGGTGTCAAGCAATTGGTCGCTCTCATCACTCACATAAAATTTTACTCCGGGCAATTTCAACACGTTCAGATAGTCGATTATCTGCTCGGCAAAATGGTGCACATTAACCACGATATCATTGATGCCGGCGCTCGTCATGCGGTCAATAACGTTACGAAGCATGGGGTGTCCGTCAACTTCAACCATAGCTTTGGGATGGTGAAGAGTAAAAGGCTTGAGGCGCGTGCCTAATCCGGCCGCAAATATCATTCCAATTGTCATTTTTTGTTGGCAAGTTGAGGTTGTTCGCGATGTATAAGTTTTACTTCAGCCTCAGGGAAGAGGTCTGCAATGTGTTGGGCCATCTGTTCGGCGCAATAAACCGAGCGATGCTGACCGCCGGTGCATCCAAACCATATATGTAAGCTCGTGAAAGCACGGCGCAGATAGGTGGCAACGGAGTTATCGACCAGTTCGTAGCACGCATTAAGGAAGGTGGTCACATTGGGAATTTGGGCGAGAAAGTCTATGACAGGTTTATCATGTCCTGTAAGCTTCTTGTATTGGTCATAACGTCCGGGGTTATGGAGCGCCCGGCAATCAAACACATAGCCGCCTCCGTTACCCGATTCATCCTGAGGCAACCCTTTCTTATAGGAAAACGACCCTACGGTGACTACCAGATGGTCGGGCTCTGTTTTGGCCATTTCTCGTTCATGCAGAATCTTAATCAATCGCTGGAGCTCAGGAAACTCTCCGCTGATTTCATCGCTACACAGCAACTCTGCAAGCGAGGCCAACGCCGGTGAAATTGACTCTATAAAATGCTGCTTCTTCTCGAATCGACCTCGAAAACCATAAGCGCCGAGCACTTGTAGCAGACGGAAGACAACGAAATAGCGCAGTGTGGCTTTGAATTCCTCATCATCAACCTCAATTCCCTGCGTCTTGAGAGCGGTTAAATATTCATCGGTGAGTTGTGATTTCAGCCATGAGGGTAGCGCTGCTTTGGCTTGCCATAGAAAGGAAGCGACATCGTAATACACCGGTCCGCGACGGCCACCCTGAAAGTCGATAAAAGTGGGGGCTCCATCGGCGTTGATCATCACGTTGCGCGACTGAAAATCACGATACATAAAGCCCCACATTTCGTTGTCGATACCGAGCAATCTCTCACGCAACGCATCGAAATCAGCCTCTAAAGCCGGCTCGTCGATATCAACTATCGAGGTCTTTAAAAAACAATATTTGAAATAATTTAAGTCCCAGTTAATGGAGCGGGCATCAAACTCGGCGATAGGGTAGCATTTGGAATAATAAAGCCCCTCGTTGCCCTTAATTTGAAGAGATGGCAATTGCGAAATCACTTTGGCGAGCAACTTGACTTCTTCAGCCGTGAACTCTCCGCTTTTACGCCCTTCGGCAATCAGGTCAAACACTGACTGTGTGCCGTCAAATGTTTGCAGGTAGCAACTCTCATCGTCAGCGACGGCAATCACCTCCGGCACAGGTAATCCCATTTTGCTGAAATGTCGCGAAAGATAAATGAAAGCGCGATTTTCCGCAACGTTTTCTCCTTCTGTGCCGACATAAATATGGCCGTCAGCTTCAATATAATAATAACGACGGTTGGAGCCTTGACCGGAAATAGGGGAGATACCTATTTCTGCATCGCCAAAGGTATTATAGCAAAGTTGTAGTAATCTGTTATCCATAACAAACGGTTACAGCGGGGTTTGCATCAAGTTTTCTTCATCAATCTCTCAAAAAATCGGTTGAGATAACCAAAGTTACGATTTTTTTGGCTAACTTCGCGCATTATTATTCAATTTATCTTACAAAGATGGCCGAAAACTCGCTTCTTAATCGTCTTGAAGGCATTGATGCCCGCTTTGCCGAAGTGTCAACCCTAATCACTGACCCTTCGGTTATAGCCGACATGAAACGCTATGTCAAGCTAACCAAAGAGTATAAGGAACTCGAACGATTAACCTCAACAACAGCTCAATATCGCAATGCGCTCAACGCCATCGACGAAGCTAAGGAACTGCTTGCCAACGAGAGCGACCCTGACCTCAAAGCTATGGCAAAGGAGCAGCTCGATGCAGCCACTGACTCCTTGCCTCGCCTCGAAGAGGAAATCAAGTTACTCCTCATTCCGGCCGACCCTGAAGACGGCAAAAATGCAATCGTTGAAATTCGTGGTGGCACCGGCGGCGATGAAGCCGCTATTTTTGCCGGCGACCTTTTTAAAATGTACACCAAATATTGCGAATCACGAGGATGGCAGGTAGCCGTATCAAGCGTTAGCGAAGGGGCTGCCGGAGGGTTCAAAGAGATAGTTTTCTCCGTTACGGGCGAAGGCGTTTATGGCACGCTGAAATATGAATCAGGCGTGCATCGCGTTCAGCGTGTACCCGCCACCGAAACTCAAGGCCGTGTACACACATCGGCCGCCACCGTGGCTGTGCTCCCCGAAGCTGAAGAGTTCGACGTTGAAATCAATGAAGGCGAAATCAAATGGGATACATTTCGCTCCGGTGGTGCAGGTGGCCAGAACGTTAACAAAGTGGAGTCAGGGGTTCGCCTGCGCTATATGTGGAAAAATCCCAACACCGGCGTGACTGAAGAAATTCTTATCGAGTGTACCGAAACCCGCGACCAACCTAAGAACAAAGAGCGCGCTCTAAGCCGACTCCGCACATTCATTTACGATAAAGAACACCAAAAATATCTTGATGATATTGCCTCTCGCCGAAAAACGATGGTATCAACCGGCGACCGGTCGGCCAAAATTCGCACCTACAACTATCCCCAGGGGCGCATTACCGACCATCGCATCAACTACACAATCTATAATCTGCAATCATTTGTCGATGGTGACATTCAGGATGTCATTGACCAACTTATAATTGCCGAAAATGCTGAAAAGCTAAAAGAAACCGAACTTTAACCTGTCGTTGCGAGCTCTTGTGCCTGACACGGCAATCCCTTGACTTTTTCCGCTGTTCACAAAGCAAATTAATAACACTGAAATAACATTCCAACCAATGAAACGCCAAGAATTAGTAGAAAATATACGCCGCAAACGCTCATTCCTTTGCGTGGGCTTAGACACCGATATCAAGAAAATCCCCCAACATCTGCTTGATACCGACGATCCGATTTTCAACTTCAACAAAGCTATTATCGATGCAACAGCTCCCTATTGCGTTGCCTATAAGCCCAACCTCGCCTTCTACGAATCGCTTGGCGTTGAGGGATGGATAGCACTTGAAAAAACCATCAAATACATTAAAGCCAACTATCCTGACCAGTTTATAATTGCCGACGCCAAACGTGGCGACATCGGCAACACTTCCCAAATGTATGCCCGCAGCTTCTTCGAGCACCTCAACGTTGACTCTATCACCGTTGCCCCCTACATGGGCGAGGATTCCGTTACTCCTTTCCTCGGCTACGAAGGCAAATGGGTAATTCTACTCGCCCTGACATCTAACAAAGGTTCTCACGACTTCCAGTTGATCGAGGACCGCGATGGTCGACGATTGTTTGAAAACGTAATCCTTACATCTTCAAAATGGGCCGGTCCGGATGAAATGATGTATGTAGTCGGCGCAACTCAAGGCAAAATGTTTGAAGACATTCGCCGCGTTGCTCCCCGTTCATTCCTCCTCGTGCCCGGTGTCGGAGCTCAGGGTGGTAGCCTCGAAGAGGTGGCCCGCTATGGCATGATTGACGACTGTGGATTACTCGTTAACTCCTCGCGTGGCATTATTTACGCTTCCAACGGCCATGACTTCGCCGAAGCTGCAGCAAATGAAGCCCGCAAACTCGCCGAGCAAATGGCCACTCTCTTAGCTTAGACCCGGCATTACTCTTCCTGCCTGTCTGATCGGAAGGACTAACCATAATCCACATATCAGCCCACATAACAAAGGGAAGCCGCAGACCTTGCGACTTCCCTTATTGCTTAGGATAGATGTATTGTTAGAATTTGATTATTCTTCCGTAGCGGTTGCAGCATATTCCTTGAGGAGCTTGTCTTGAACGTCGCCCGGAACGAGTTCGTAAGATGCAAACTTCATTGTGAATGATGAACGTCCGCCTGTGATTGAGCTCAACGCGGTTGAGTAGCTCTCCATCTCTTTCAAAGGCACTTTGGCAACGATTTTTTCAAAACCGTTGTCTGATTCCATGCCCATAATGATGGCTCGGCGGCTTTGAAGGTCGCTCATCACATCGCCCATCACGTCTGATGGCACCATTACTTCCACATCATAAACCGGCTCAAGTACCTTGGGATTAGCATTGCGGAATGCTTCGCTGAAAGCGTTGCGACCCGCTAAGCGGAATGAAATTTCATTAGAGTCTACAGGGTGCATTTTGCCATCATAGATGCAAACGCGTACGTCGCGGGCATACGAACCTGTCAACGGACCTTGTTCCATGCGGTCCATCAGGCCTTTGACAATTGCAGGAATGAAGCGGGCATCGATAGCACCGCCAACAATGCAGTTGTTGACCACGAGCTTGCCACCCCATGCCAACGGAATTTCCTGAGTGTCTCTAACGCTCATCTTGTACTCTTGATTACCGAATTTATAGGTGTCAGGAGCGGGCATACCTTCGTAGTAAGGCTCGATAATCAAATGGACTTCGCCAAATTGACCGGCACCACCTGACTGTTTCTTATGGCGATAATCGGCGCGAGCAGCTTTTGTAATTGTTTCGCGATAAGGAATTTTGGGCTCCTCGAAAATGATGGGGAGCTTGTCGTTGTTCTCAACACGCCATTTCAGTGTGCGAAGGTGATATTCGCCTTGACCTGAAAGGATTGTCTGTTTGAGTTCCTTTGATTGCTCAACTTCCCAAGTGGGGTCTTCTTCGTGCATGCGGTTAAGAATTGTGTTGAGCTTTTCAGCATCGGCTTCATTAACCGGGCGCACGGCACGTTGATATTTAGGCGCGGGATATTTAATGAAATCAAATTCTATATCACAGCCTTTGCCATCAAGAGTGTTGCCTGTGCGAACATCTTTAAGCTTAACAGTAGCACCGATATCACCGGCATTCAAGCGGTCGACCGGGGTCTTGATTTGACCGCAAACGCAGTAGATCTGAGCAATACGCTCTTTTGAGCCGCGGGTAACATTGTCAAGGTCAACGCCGGGAGTCAGCGAGCCTGACATAACTTTAAAATATTGAACTTCACCAATGTGGGGCTCAACGGTTGTTTTAAACATGAAGATTGAGAGTGGACCGTTTGAGTCAGGGCGAATTTCGTTACCTTTAGTGTCTACCGGCGCCGGCATTTGCTCTACAAAGGGCACTACATTGCCGAGGAATTCCATCATGCGGCGAACGCCCATATCCTTCAACGCACTTACGCAGAACACCGGGAAAATCGAACGATCTACCAAGCCTTTACGTATGCCGTCGCGCATTTCATCTTCGCTCAAATGACCTTGCTCAAAGAATTTTTCCATCAGCGTTTCATCGTTTTCAGCGGCTGCTTCAACGAGTTGTTGATGCAACTCAAGAGCTTTTGGCATTTCTGCTTCAGGAATTTCTTCGATTGTAGGCACGCCACCGTCAGGCCCCCAAGAGTATTTCTTCATCAGGAGTACGTCGATCATTGAATTAAACGACGGGCCCGATGCCAAAGGATATTGAATGGGAATTACTTTTTTGCCAAATATTTCGCGCATTTGCTCCAATACGTTGTCATAATCAGCTTTTTCTCCATCAAGCTGATTGAGTGCAAAAATAACCGGCTTTTTAAGGCTGGCTGTTGTGCGGAATATATTTTGAGTGCCTACTTCAACGCCATATTGAGCATCTACAAGTATGACACCGGTATCAGTCATGTTGAGTGCAGTGATTGCATTGCCTACATAGTCATCTGCTCCGGGGCAGTCAATCACATTGAGCTTTTTATTAAGAAACTCGGCATAAAAAACGGTTGAGAAAACCGATGAGCCGTATTCTTTTTCAACCGGAAAGTAGTCACAAACTGTGTTTTTGGCTTCTACAGAGCCACGACGTTTTATAACTCCACACTCGAAGAGCATTGCTTCAGCGAGTGT
>CAMWUH010000106.1 GCA_947177325.1 uncultured Bacteroidales bacterium | reverse complement strand
GCACGTCGGATTCTGGTTCCGCCTGTGAGGGTTCGAATCCTTCCAAGGCAACAAATACCTAAAAAGCCTATTCAACATTAAGTTGAATGGGCTTTTTTATTAACTGAAATGCAGGTAGTTATGAAAATTTCACCTTAATGGTGAAATTTTCATTATTAATTCATAGGGCATAAATTTCAACAGATTTATGTATCACCCGTTGAAATTTCTGTAAGAGGTAGGTAACCGGATAACAGAATATTGGTATGTTCATAACCTCAATCTCATTCCGCGTCTATAAGAACTCAGGAAAGCCAAACAAAATTTGAAAGTACGCGCAAATATCTTCAGACGATTACATTCTTTTGCGTTTTTTTACTCTTTTATTAAGGTAGCTCCAAAAGTATTTGTTAAATTTGTAGTCAAAATAATCAGATAAAAATTTTCTGTGGCTAAAGCCCCGTAAAACAACTATGGCTACTCTAAACGACGAAATACAAAAACGACGCACGTTCGCAATTATATCACACCCTGATGCCGGTAAAACAACATTGACCGAAAAATTATTGCTTTTTGGCGGTGCGATACATATTGCCGGAGCTGTGAAGTCAAATAAAATAAAGAAAACAGCTACTTCAGACTGGATGGAGATTGAAAAGCAACGTGGCATTTCGGTTGCTACGTCTGTAATGGGCTTCAATTATGGCGATTACAAAATCAACATCCTTGACACACCCGGTCACCAGGATTTTGCTGAGGATACATATCGCACATTGACTGCTGTTGACTCAGTTATCATTGTTGTAGACGTGGCTAAAGGCGTGGAGCAACAAACGAGAAAATTGATGGAGGTGTGTCGCATGCGCAACACCCCGGTAATCATCTTCGTTAATAAACTTGACCGAGAGGGTCGCGACCCATTTGAAATTCTTGATGAATTGGAGTCTGAATTAAAAATTAGTGTACGCCCGCTATCCTGGCCTATTAATATTGGCGCTAAATTCAAGGGAGTTTATAATCTTTATGAAAACACTCTTGATTTGTTTACGCCATCGAAGCAAACCGTGTCGGAGCGAGTTGAAATTGACGATGTCAACGACCCGCGCATTGATGCTGCAGTAGGCGAAGCTGATGCGGAAAAACTCCGCGAAGATATCGAGCTGATTAATGGGGTTTATCCTGAATTTGATAAGGAAGAATATCTTTCAGGCAAAGTCGCCCCCGTGTTTTTCGGGTCAGCACTAAACACATTTGGCGTCAAAGAGTTGCTTGACTGCTTTGTTGAGATTGCCCCCTCTCCTCGGGCAATTGAAGCAGTAGAGCGCCGGATTGACCCAACGGAACAGCCTTTCACCGGTTTTGTGTTTAAAATTCACGCCAATATGGACCCTAACCACCGTAGCTGTATTGCTTTTGTGAAAGTGTGTTCCGGTAAATTTGAGCGTAATGCCAACTACAAGCATGTAAGATCGGGTAAGATGATGCGCTTCGCTGCTCCCACGGCTTTCATGGCACAGAAAAAGAATATTGTCGATGAGGCTTTCCCCGGAGATATAGTGGGTATTCCCGATACCGGCAACTTCAAAATCGGCGATACGTTGACCGAGGGAGAGGAACTACACTTCAAGGGCTTGCCGAGCTTCTCGCCGGAAATGTTCAAGTACATTGAGAATACTGATCCTATGAAATCAAAGCAGCTCGAAAAGGGCATACAGCAATTGATGGATGAAGGTGTGGCTCAATTATTTGTAAATCAGTTTAACGGGCGAAAAATAATCGGTACTGTAGGACAACTTCAATTCGAGGTTATCCAATATAGATTGTTGCATGAATATGGCGCACAATGCCGTTGGGAACCGATATCGCTCTATAAGGCATGCTGGATAGAGAGTGACGATGCTGATGCATTGGCGGCATTTAAGAAGCGTAAACATCAATTTATGGCCGTTGACCGTGAGGGGCGAGATGTGTTCCTCGCTGATTCGAATTATGTGCTGCAAATGGCACAAGCTGATTTCCCGAAATTAAAATTCCATTTCACATCGGAATTTTAAAGTATAGGGTAATAAGTAAGTTTCAATACAAACAAGAATGAAAGTCCTAAAATTCGGAGGTACATCAGTAGGAACAGCCGAGAGCCTCAAAAATGTCAAAAAGATAGTTGAGGCTCAAGCTAAAAGCGAACAGCTGATAGTGGTAGTTTCGGCTTTGGGCGGCATAACAGATAAACTTATTCAAACGGCGCGCACGGCTTCGACCGGCAACTTGGAATATATAGTGTCCTATGCCGAAATTGTCAGTCGTCACCTACAGATTATAAAGGATACGGTTGCAGAGCCGCTGCAAAATCAGGTTCGCGTTGAAATAAATCCTCTCTTGGAAGAGCTGGGTAATATTTTCCGTGGTATTTCATTGATTAAAGACCTGTCGCAGCGCACGCTTGACGTGGTGGTCAGTTATGGCGAACGGTTGTCAAGTCGTATAATTTCAAAAGTGATAACTGATGCCGTGTTCTTTGAGTCAACCAGATTCATTATCACAGAGCAGAAACATGGCAGTCACAAATTGCTTCAGTCGGTAACAAATGATCGAATTGCGGAGATAATAGGCGGTAGCCGGTTTTCTGTGGCAGTCATACCCGGTTTCATCAGCAGTGATTTAAATGGTGATATTACCAATCTGGGACGTGGCGGGAGTGATTTTACTGCGGCCATCGTTGCATCAGCATTAAACGCATCGGGTCTTGAAATTTGGACAGATGTCAATGGATTTCTGACAGCTGACCCACGCATAATTCCTTCGGCAAGTGTTATTGAAAGATTGTCATTTGCCGAGGCCATGGAGCTATGTAATTATGGGGCTAAGGTGATTTATGCACCCACGATTTATCCCGTGTTCCATAAAAATATACCTACCTACGTTAAAAACACGCATAATCCGGAGGCTGAAGGCACTCGGATTGCCGATGCAGTTTCGCCGGCAGGTGACGTTGTAATCAAAGGTATTTCATCAATAAATGAAGTTGCGTTGATTTCAATACTCGGCCAAGTAGCAAGCTCTGATTTAAATTTTAACGCCCGTGTGTATGAAGGTTTGGGCAAAACGGGAGTTTCTCCTTTATTGGTAAGCTGCGAATATGGCGAGCGAAGAGCTTACGTGGCGGTAAAATCAGGCGATGCCGAGCGAGCAGTCGACGGGCTGACCGATCAGTTTATAAATGAATTGCGTGGCGGCACATTAAGCGCTATCACAATCAATGATATCTACAGTGCGGTAGCGCTTGTTGGCGACAATATGAGAGGAAAAGCCGGTTTGGCAGGTAAACTTGCAGTTGAACTCGAAAAAGCGGGTTTGCAGCCGATAGCATCCACACAAGGTAATTCAGAAAACAAGATAGTATACATTGTTGAGAGAAGCAGGTCAAAGGAATGTTTGACTTTGTTTCACTCGGCATGTTTTCAATAAATAACCCAATTAAATCTTTAAACCCATGGCAAACAAAAGATTATTAAAGAAGCAAATCAAGATGGCATGTGGCGATTTAGCCGCAGAGTCAATCACAGCAATGCATCTTATTCCAGGCGTTAACCGCGAAAAGTTAAACGAGGCAGTAATTAAAACAGCCGGTTTGCAGTCACACGCTCTCGAAAACTCTAATGTGTCATTTGATAAAGCACCACGCGATTTCGCCAATATGGCAGCCTATCGCAAAGCACGCCGAAAATATTTCGCCGCAGCTTACCACTCACTCCGCGAAAACTTCAATACTCAAGTTGATGCTATCATTAAAGAGATGAACGAAGCATTGCCTAAAAAAGCATAGCAATTCAACCTGCACACAACTTAATTGGTGGGGATGCAATGGGTCACGTGAAAATTGCGCTCAAAGTTGCATCCCCTCTTTTTTAATCTAACTACAATAGAATAACTGATCTTTCTATTATGGGCATATCGAAGATGATATTGAAGATGGCAGGATGGAAGGTAAATATTACAATTCCCGATGTGCCGAAGTCTATTATTTGTGTTGCACCCCACACGAGTAATTGGGATTTCATTTTAGGGAAACTAGCTTATGCTTCAATTGGAAGAAAAGCGGGTTTTCTAATGAAATCCACTTGGTTTTTCTTCCCGTTGGGCTATTTATTTAAAGCGATGGGCGGAATTCCGGTTGTTAGAAAAGGGAAACAATTCTCGCTGGTCGATTATATAACGGAATTATATAAGAGTAAGGAACGATTGACTCTGGCTATTACACCGGAAGGTACTCGAAAAGCTACATCGAAATGGCGTACCGGTTTTTTGAGAATTGCTTTGAATGCTGATGTGCCGATATTTTTAGGCATTCTTGACTACGAGCATAAATCGATTATAGTAACAGATGAATTCATTCCTTCCGGCAATATTGAGGAAGATCTAAAACGAGTAAAAGACTATTACAAGGGTTATAAAGGCAAATATCCTGAAAAATTCTCTACCGACTATGAACAATAATTTGATAATTGCTTCGGCTTCGTTAGATATTAAATGGGGCAATCCTGAGGCCAACTTAGGGCGCGTTGAAAAGTTAATGACCACACTCCCCTCTTCGGTTGATGTAGTGGTTTTGCCCGAGTTGTTTTCAACCGGATTTATTTCTGACATTGATGCGCTGAACGTATTAGCAAAGCAAGGTAACGACACTATCGACAGATTGACTCAACTGTCGCGCCGGTGGCAACGAGCGATTGCCGGTAGCGTGTTGCTTGAAAAAGGAGGGAAATATTATAACAGGGGATTTTTCATCGAGCCTTCGGGCGAATGCCAGATTTATGATAAAGCTCATCTGTTTTCATTGAGTAAAGAAGCTGAATTGCTTGAAGGAGGAACAACACCTCCTGCGGTAGTTAGATTCAGGGGGTGGAATATATCGCTGATTGTGTGTTATGACTTGCGATTTCCCGTATGGTGCAGAAACTTAGGGGAAAAATATGACGTAATGCTTGTGCCTGCTAACTGGCCACAGTCCCGGTCGTATGCATGGGAACATTTACTGATTGGTAGAGCAATAGAAAATCAAGCTTACTATGTCGGCACAAACCGAAGTGGAGTTGATGATTTCGGCGATTATGACGCGATGAATATTATCGTTGACGGACTGGGTAAACCAATTGCAAGAAGCGAAAATGGAATCAAGGGAGAACATTGCATAATCGCGACTCTTGATTATACACATTTGGTAAATAGCCGCAAGAAGCTACCGTTTCAAGCTGATGCCGATGAATTTTTACTCAGTAATCAAAAATTTCATTGAAATCAGAGACCGCAAGCACGATTCAAACTTGAATTATCCAAGAGGCATTGTATTTGCGGAAGTAGAGCTTCTACCCTATCGTCGTTGTTTATTGTAAATGTGACAGGATGTGACCGGGATAGCTCAGATTTCTGCGCCTCTATGCGAGAGAGTGCTTCTTGAAGAGTAGAGTTATTACGCTTGATAATTCGCTCCACGCGAAGATTAACCGGAGCCTCAACTAACCAAATAGCACTGACCATTTTGTCAATGCCGCTGCTAAACGGTATGGCGGTTTCTATAAATATGGGATTTTGGGAAGAATGCACGGCCGCCAAATTAGAGATGGCTTCTTTGACTTTGTCGTGAACAATGCGATTGAGCGCAGCCAGCTTCTCTTTGTTGGAAAAAACGATATCTGCAATCGCTTTTCTATTTATCGTGCGGTCAGGATTTAAAGCGTCGGGGGTGATTTCGGTTAACAAACAGTCCTTAATGGTGTCATCATTATCCATGAGAGATTTGGCAAGCCGGTCTGTGTCAGTGACCGTGTATCCGAGCTTTCGAAGAATTTCTGCGACAACACTCTTCCCTGAACCAATTCCGCCTGAAAGTGCTATTAAGTTAGATTGTGCCATAGGAGCATTACTTAGAATCGGGATTTCTAACGGGGCGTTCAATGACATACTCTACCTCTGTTGGTACAACGCTGATTGATTTTACGTAGTCGGGGGTACGACCTATTTTTACAGGTAGTGTAGATTTAGAGGGTTTATAATCGCGGTAGTCAACATAGACAACGGGGGTGAAACTATTGTTAGCATACGCGCTCATAGGAAGAAGATATGTAACGTCAACGTAGGAAGGGAAAGGCAACAGATTATAATTTGCGGGAACATTGGTGGTTGAGAGTTTCGTGTTGACTTTCTTTGAAATCAATGGCTCAACGGGCACCGTTATCTTGACCTTTTGAGGGATGGCGCGAGTGCCTTTAGGTGGAATTACTGACAATTCATAGACAGTGGTGTCAGAAAGCCCACGTGCGGCAATTTCTTCAGTAGCGATTGAAACGACTGATGAGGGGATTCCTTGTGCAGAGAATAGCATTACGGAATCGGGTTCAACAGTGATCGGGCCATAGATGATGTGTTGAGGCGAGGCTTGCACATCAATGTTAATCCTGACCGGAAGAGTTTCTGCCGGCATCGAGGTGTACCAGATATTAAGGGAGTCAGGCTTAACGTAGGCAATTTGGGTTGATGAATTGAACAGGTCGCGAATCATTGATTTCATTTTTTGTTCGCGGAGCACCATTCGATCTTTTCCGACAAGTTCGAAGTCGCTGAAATCTAATTTCAGTTTAGGGGGATTGCCCCAGTCATATCTTAATAAAGATCGCCCGTGGTCTTTGACAGTAACACCGATAGTTGGAGCCACGTCAGAAAGCAGAGTAATATCTTCGGGCATATCATTGATGACTACTTCAATAGTGTAATCTTTCTCCACTTCATCGTTTAAGGCCATTAAGAACCAGAAAAATGCGGCCACGACGAGGAAAACCAAAAATGTAAGCAGGTTTTTACCTTGGCGAGTAGAAGCTTTAGCGAGTAATTTTGCTTTGGAGCGTTCAATATGGGAAAAGATTTCGTTCTTATTCATAGTCAACAAAATTTGCCAAGTAACGCAAGCTGATTGGACAGGAGGATACTTGGCAATTTTTAGAGGGATTCCGGTTGAATAACTACTTTAATATTTCTGTGTAGTTATCAGAGAAATAATTAGTTGTTAAGTGGGCGATTGCTACTGTTGAGGCAGATCTGCAACGCCGGGATAAACTGAGTTCTTCTCAACGGTGATACGAACGCCGTCGGCAATTGAGATACCGAAAGTGTTTTCTTTGACGTCAACAATTTTGCCATGAATACCCCCTGCAGTGATAACCTTAGCGCCTTCTGAGAGGGCAGCACGTTCGGCGGCGAGT
>CAMWUH010000105.1 GCA_947177325.1 uncultured Bacteroidales bacterium | reverse complement strand
GTTGTGCAATATGTAACTGCTGTTGCCCCCTACGTTTCCCAACCGGCAATGGTTTCTCTCGATCTCAATAATGCCAAGGTAGTATTAACCTACGGTAGCCAACAGAAATAACCCGATGTCTGAATCTCGCAAACAGCGTAATATGCCGCATTAGCTCAGTTGGTAGAGTATCTCATTCGTAACGAGACGGTCGTGGGTTCAAGTCCCACATGCGGCTCTCTTAAGGCTCCTTACCTCGTTGTAGTTAAGGAGCTTATATTTTTTAATATCTTAAAAAGACATAATTTCCACTGTAAATCAAGGTTATTATACAAAATTTCATTAACTTTGTATACTAATAGCAATGCAGAGGCGTTTTTTACTTTATACTGCAGCGCAACATTGTGAATATTAATTCATCTTTGTTGCACTCTAAAATGAATATAATTTACTAATATACCTAACCTTAACTATTTTACACCAATCATGAAGCGACACTTACTCATGTTGTTAGCCATGGTCTGCTGTGCAGTCATTGGCGCTCGTGCCGACATGTTTGAACCGTCTCCTACCCCCCTGCAAGAGGGTAGCAAAGACGTCAAAATCATCTTTCATGCCGACCAATCAGGAGTTGCAGCTTTGCAAAACCTAAATTCTGACCTCTATGCACACATCGGTGTGCACACCACTAAATCACCCTCTTCTTGGTCACACGTAGTGGGTGATTGGGCTATCACATCAGCCGACAAAGCCAAACGTACTTTCAAACGCGTTTCAGCTAATACATTCGAACTCTCTATCGGCGATATCCGCTCATATTTCGGTATCACTGATGCCTCGGAAACAGTTACTCAAATCTGCGTTATTGCTCGTAATGAAGCCGGTACTGTACAAACAAAAGACTGCTTTATTGACGTTCTCCCCGCCGGCTTTGCAATGAGCCTTTCAAACGACGCCGGCCAGACTGCTTTCATGGAAGCCAAAACTATCAAGTTCACGGTTAACACCACTGAAGCTGCTTCAATCAAGCTTTACGTTAACAATGCAGAAAAGAAATCCGCTACTAACGCCACTTCTCTTGAGTACTCTCAGAATTTCAACACCCCCGGCACCTACGAAGTTAAAGCCGTAGCTACCAAAGGTGCTGAAACTTTGACTCAAACAATTAACGTGCTCTACATCAGTAAAGCCGTTGCACAAAATTATCCCGGCGGCACTCCCAAGCAAGGCGCTGTTAAAAACTCCGACGGCTCAGTAACCTTCTGTTTGGCTGCTCCCGGCAAATCCAACGTAGTTATTTGCGGTGCTTGGGACAATTATGCACCCACTGCTGACCGCGTGATGAAATATCAGGACTATCAAGGCTATCGCTACTTCTGGACCACAGTTGCCGGTCTTGATAATTCTACTTATTATCCTTACTACTATCTCGTCGACGCCAAGTATAAAGTATCTGACCCCTATGCTCACCTCGTGCTCGACTGCAACTCCGACAAGTGGATTTCTGATGACGTGTTTGGTGACCGCCCCCGTTACCCCTACGACAAATTTGACGACACAATGCTTGCCGTTTACAAAGGCGACATCGACGACTACAATTGGAAAGTCAGCAACTTCAAGGTAGCCAACCCCAAATCTTTGACTATTTATGAGCTTCTTCTTCGCGACTTCACCGGCACAAGCAACGAAGCCGACGGTACAGTCAGAGCTGCTATCGAAAAAATTCCCTATCTGAAATCACTTGGTGTTACAGCTGTCGAACTCCTTCCCATCATGCAATTTGACGGTAACAACTCTTGGGGTTACAACACCAACAACTATATGGCTCCGGATAAATCTTACGGTTCGCCCGACGATTACAAAGAATTTATTGACAAATGCCACCAGGCAGGTATCGCGGTTATCCTAGACATCGTGTTTAACCACACTCCCGGCCTGCACCCCTGGTATCAGATGTATGATGAAGGCACCAGCCCCTTCTACAATGCTACTTGTCCTCACGACTACGGCGTTTACAACGACATCAAGCAAGAATATCCTCTTTGGGAACAACACTGGGTTGACGTGCTTACCTACTGGCTCGAAAAATATCGTGTTGACGGTTTCCGTTTCGACCTCGTTAAAGGTCTCGGCGACTCTGACAGCTACAAATCAGGCACTGAAGCTATGAATCAATCGCGTGTTAACCGCATGGTTCGTCTTCACACTGCCATGAAGAAAGTTAACCCCGACGTTATCCACATCAACGAAAACCTTGCTTCTGTTCAAGAAGAAACCCCAATGGGCCAAGACGGTCAGCTCCAATGGAACAACCAAAATGGCAACTCTATCAACTATACACGCGGCACCGGTTCAGGCGACTTGAAATATCTCTATTCAGTTAACTGCTCACGCCCCGCTCTCTCCACAGTTGACTACATGGAAAGCCACGACGAACCTCGTCTCGGTTACAACCAAACTTCTAAAGGTGGCAATACTAACACTACAATTAGAGGCAACATTTCTAAACGTATGGATCGCCTCGGCAGTGCTGCCGCTCAAATGCTTTTGCAACCCGGTCCTAAAATGATCTGGATGTTTGGCGAAGTTGGTTCTGATGAGGACCTCCCCAGCAATGGTCGTACTGACCCCAAACCGGTGCGTTGGAATTACCTCGACAACAGCAGTCGTAAAGGTCTCCACGATGCATATCGCGCACTTTGCTGGTTGCGTCGCGATAATCCCGAATTGTTCGGTTCAACTTCCGTAACTCCTGTCTACGGTGGTTTCTCTTCAACCGTAACAGGCCAACGTTCTATCCGTCTCACAAGTGGCGACAAAGAAGTGATTGGTTTCTTCAATGGTGATGTAAGCAATGCAAAAGCCGTGTCGGTTACAGGTGTTTCAAAACTCTCTGCAAGCAACTATCAGGTTATCGCTGCCTCTAAAGATTTTGAACCAACTCTTAATAGCAACGGCTCTACAGTAAGTGTTACTGTTCCCGCCAACTCGTTCTGCGTTCTCGCTACTAAAGCTGTTGTTGGGGTCGATGAAATCTTGGAAGATGATTTGAACAACGCCGATAGCGTGAAAGTTATCGGTGGTCAAGGTGAAATTATCATCGTTGGCAACTATAACAATGTTGAAGTTTACAACATCCAAGGTCAACAACTCGGCTCGCTCAATGTAGCCCCCGGCATCTATGTAGTTAATGTTGACGGCAATGTTTCTAAAGTTGTTGTAAAATAACCTTTTAATAAGCCCACTCTCTATTCATCACGTCTCGCCTCCCGGCTGCGGGGGGCGAGACTTTTTTCTATTTTTGTAATTACGGGAAATTAGCTAAATTTGTAGAAAGAAAATCCTGAAAAAATGCCAATCAGTTATTTACAAATTGAAAATCTTACCAAAAGTGTGGGCGACCGAATGTTGTTTGTCGACGTAACTTTTGGTGTAAACGAAGGTGATAAAATCGGAATTGTTGCTAAGAACGGCACCGGTAAAACGTCCTTGTTACGCATTATAGCCGGTGTGGATGCGCCTGATTCCGGCACTGTCACCCCTCGGGCCGGATTAAGAATTGCAATCCTTGAGCAAGTGCCCCAATTTGAGCCGGAAGAGACTGTTATCGAAGCTTGTCTGAAAGGCGATAACGAAACGGCTCGGACGGTTAGAGATTATGAGCTCGCAATGCAACGTGGCGACTACGAAACTACCTCAGCTCTTTCCGCTAAAATGGATGCTCTCGGCTCTTGGGACTATGAAGATCGCGCTCGCCAGATGCTTACCCAATGCTCTATAACTGATTTCGAGGCTAAGGTTAAAACTCTTTCAGGTGGGCAGCGTAAACGCATAGCCCTATGCCGAATATTGATAGAGCAGCCTGATATGCTCATTCTGGATGAGCCGACCAACCATTTGGATATTGCTACAATCGAGTGGCTCGAAGCCTATCTCTCCCGTTCTCGCATGACTCTGCTGATGGTTACTCACGATCGTTACTTCCTCGATAGGGTTTGCAACAAGATTATTGAAATTGATAATCAACAAATCTATACCTATGAGGGCAACTACGACTACTATCTGCGTCGTCGACGCGAGCGCATTGAGGCCATGACAGCCGAACTTGCCAAGATAAAAAACACTTTGCGTAAGGAACAGGAATGGATGCGCCGCCAGCCACAGGCCCGTGCCGGTAAAGCAAAATATCGCATTGACGCTTTCTACGACCTTAAGGAGCGTTCACGCATTAACCTAAAGGAAAACAATGTCAATCTTAACGTCAAAGCCGGGTATATCGGCTCTAAAATATTTGAGGCTGACAACGTCAGCAAGCGCTATGGCGAAAAAGTAATCCTTGATAATTTTTCCTATATTTTCGGTCGCGGTGAAAAAGTCGGTATAGTTGGCGAAAATGGCGTCGGTAAATCAACATTTATAAAAATGCTGCAAGGCATTGTGGCTCCTGATTCCGGCCAATTTGATGTTGGCGAAACCGTCAGATTCGGTTATTATTCTCAGGACGGACTCCCTTTGCCGGCCCATAAAAAAGTTATAGATGCAATTACTGAGTTAGCTGAAGAGGTAGTCATCAACGACGGTGTTAGATTTACGCCAATGCAGTTTCTTCAGCATTTCTTATTCACTCCGGCCGACCAACAGAAGATAATTTCAACTCTGTCGGGCGGTGAATTGGCACGGCTGCAATTGGCTCAAGTGTTGATGCGCTCGCCCAACTTCCTTATTCTCGATGAGCCGACCAACGACCTTGATATCGTTACACTCGGTATTCTCGAAGATTATCTGCGTGATTTCAAAGGCTGCCTCATTATAATTTCTCACGACCGCTTTTTCCTCGATTCAACAGTCGATCATCTTTTCGTTTTCCAGGGCGACGGTGTGATAAAAGATTTTCCCGGTTCTTATAGTGAATATCGCGAATTTTTATCTCAACAATCGAAACTCCAACGCGAGCAGGCCGCAAAGTCAGCTGATGAGAAAACAGGGACCGGTGGCAAAGCCCGCACTCCCTCGTCGCGTCGCCTTTCATTCAAGGAACGAAAGGAATTGGAGCAACTGACTGACGAAATTGAAAAATTATCGTCGGAAAAAGCCGATATCGAACTTATATTCCGTGGTGAAAAATCAGGTGATATTGACCAGGCCTCCCGTCGTTACGATGAAATTAAGTCAATCCTTGACGAAAAAGAGTTGCGTTGGCTTGAATTGTCAGAAATTGAAGCTTGATAATCTCCCATTAATGACAATATAGTAGAAATCGGGGTGGCAAGTAAACATTGAGAACTTGCACCCCGATTCTTATTATACGATTTTATGTTTGTCAGGCGTGGAAATAGGTCTTAACCAAATGTATCATCAGCGCACTGTCGGCTTTAGCTCGCTCAATTAATTCTGCATCGTTAAATGCTTTCAGATTGCTGATAGTTGAGTCAATAAGCGCCGGTGAGAACACACCTTCAGCTTCGTAAACAGTTCGTTGTTGTTCAAGCTTGTCGGCGCTTTCGCCGCAGTTTACCGGCAGTTGTTTGAGCAATGCGAGTTTGGCTGCATTCTCTTTAGCATGAATGTTTACGTCAACATAAGTTTGCTCTGCGAGCTTGAGCGCCTCTTCCTCCATTTCAAATCCTGTGCGGGCAGCTACGATAATGGCTGCGAGATAGAGATAGATGTTGACTGAGCAGTCGCCTGACCTGATTTCTATTGTTTGTTTGTCTGATCCCTTTGTCACCGAAGGCTTCTCATTCATGTTGGCTATCGCCGACATATCTTTATCTGTAGCCCATCCGAGCGGAACTCTGACAAGCACCGAGCGGTTGGCGTCACCCCAACAAATATTCGTTGGCGCTTCCTGATGGGGCACCAGACGGAAATAACTTGTTGGATTGGTATTGCCGAATGCAGTCAGCGAAGGAGCCATAGTCATTAGTCCGGCGATGAGTTTTCGAGCGTCGTTGCTGAGGGTGAAATCTTCGTTGAGCATAATGTTTTTGCCGTCACGAAGAAGTTTCATGTGAACGTGCAACCCTGAGCCTGCTTTGCCGGATGTGATTTTAGGAGCAAAGGTAACATCAAGCCCTTCTGTCATCGCGAGGTTTCTGATTATCCATTTAGCTATCATTATTTGATCAGCGGCTCTACGGGCATCTACCGGCAGAAACTCGATTTCATTTTGCTCGTAAATTTTTCCTTCGAGAGTAAAGTTGCCCACTTCACTATGGCCATATTTGATTTCTCCTCCGGCTCGGGCTATGTAGTTCATACACTTAACTCTGAAATCGTTGAATTTGGCAAAGGGGGCTGACTCGTGGTAGCCTCGTTGGTCACGAGCGGG
Source organism: uncultured Bacteroidales bacterium (assembly GCA_947177325.1). Lineage (GTDB taxonomy): Bacteria > Bacteroidota > Bacteroidia > Bacteroidales > Muribaculaceae > JAGBWK01. The sequence continues at coordinate 936 of CAMWUH010000105.1, read as the reverse complement.
GAAACAGTCAACGGCATCACCGATAACGTAATATTCCAATTCGCCCATTGCGTGAAAGTCAAGTCCGGTTGCTGATTTGAACGACTGATACGCTCTGTTCAGCACTTGCTCGGGAGCAGCAGCCAGCGGATTACCGTTGCGGTCAAAGAATGAGCACAACATCGCGAGGGTGGGAATTTCGGCAAATGGATCTACGAATGCAGTCGAGTAGCGGGGGATAACATACAGATCACTTGCACCAGGCTCTACAAAACTGAATAATGAGGACCCGTCAACGCGCTCTCCTGTAGTCAGAATTGTTTTGAGATAATCGAGGTTATTGACCACGAAATTGAGAGTTTTCAATCGGCCGTCGCCGGCAGGATACATAAAATTGACCATTTCAATGTCGTTGTTGACAATGAAGTCAATGATGTCTTGTCGGGTAAAATCTTCAGGAAGTTTCTTTAGCTCCTTGACAAGGCGGTTTTTCGATAAGGTTACTGTTGGGTTCATTGGTGATTATGGTTGTAGATTTAAGGTCGGATTGTGTCTTAATCTGGCGGTTGGCAAGTTGTGTAACTCCTCGATAAATACCAACACAAGCCATTATCAAGAGAGCTATGCCGATAGTGCGGTTAAGGCGAAGCATCGAGCGCAGAGTAAATTTATTGCGCCATATTCCTATTAATGTGGTTAATCCGAGCCACCATAGCGAGCCACCTACGAAAATACCCGTATATCCGGCAACATACTGATGAAAAAATGTGGCCTCTCCAAAATGAAAACGGCTGTATAGTCCGATAATAAATAAAACAATAAGCGGGTTAATGATAGTTATTCCGAATCCTGCAATAAAATCTGCTACATAATGCGATTTGCCGACTGACACTCCGCTCTTGCTCAGTTTTAAATTCGGCTTTCTTAAAATCAGATAAAGAGCGAACGCTATAATTA
>CAMWUH010000104.1 GCA_947177325.1 uncultured Bacteroidales bacterium | reverse complement strand
TTTCCTCAATTTCCATCTCGCATATAGTATAATTTAATTTTAAACAGTTACTTATAATAATGTGGAAAAGTAAAGATTTAATATAAAACAGATGAATTACCGCATACTTCCTCCTGATGAAATGATTGACGCGACGATTGAGTTGCCGTTGTCGAAAAGTGTCACTAACCGCCAGCTGATAATCAATGCTTTAACACCCGGGGCCGGTCGGCTGCCCGATGAGATGACGGCGCGCTGCGATGATACGGATGCAGTGGTGGCCGCATTGTCGCGCCTGCCGGAATTGAAGTCGGGCGAGCGGGTCGACGTTGGAGCAGCCGGAACGGCATTCCGATTTCTGACCGCATTTTTTGCAGTCAGAGAGGGGGTTGACGTGACGATCGACGGCACGGAGCGGTTGCGTCATCGCCCGATAAAGCCGTTGGTTGACGCTTTGCGCCAATTGGGGGCCGAGATAGAATATGGAGCAGAGGAAGGCTTTGCACCGCTGCGCATCAAAGGGCGCAGGCTGAAAGGAGGGGCGCTGCAGATTGACGGGTCGGTGTCGTCGCAATTCATATCGGCACTGATGATGATAGGGCCGACGATGGAGAGCGGCCTGCGCCTGGAGTTGACCGGCGAAGTGGTGTCGCGCTCATATATCACCCTGACAGCCAAGCTGATGGAGAGAGCCGGAGCGGCGGTTGAGATTGACCGCGACGAAATCACCATTGGCGGGAAGCCTTACAGCGAAGCGATGCCCTACGCCGAGCGCGACTGGTCGGCGGCGAGCTACTGGTATGAGCTGACAGCTATATCGGCCGGCTTCGTGACGCTGCCCGGACTGGACCCCGAATCGGGTCAGGGAGACCGCGCCGTCAGCGATTTTTTTACCCGTCTGGGAGTAACGACCGAAGAGGCGGAGGATGTAGAGAACGCATTGCAACTGGCGGCGTCGCCCGACCAACATTCGCGCTTTGAGCAGGACCTGAGCGACAATCCCGATCTGGCCCCCGCACTGGCGGTGACGGCCGCCATGTTAGGGATACACTTCCACCTGCGCGGCTTGTCGACCTTGCGCCACAAAGAGACCGACCGGCTGGAGGCGCTGCGAAAAGAGCTTGATAAGCTGGGCTTCATCATAGAGCTTCGCGGCGATTCAGAGATGGTTTGGAACGGCGAGCGTCACCCCGTGTTTGCGATGCCGGAGATTGACACCTACGAAGATCACCGGATGGCCATGGCATTTGCTCCGGCCGCCGTGCTCGTGCCAGGGATGGTAATCAACGACATAGAGGTGGTGACGAAATCATATCCCGAATATTGGGACGACCTGCGGAGCGCAGGGTTTGTGCTGACCGACGCTTCGGTGGAGCTGCCCGAGGCCGAGGGAGCCGGCGAAGATTTCAGCGGCCTGAATCAAAATGACAGCTCACAAGCGAATGTGATATGACAGTGATAGCGATATTGGCGGGCGTGCTGGTGGTGGCCGGAGTGATACTTTGGACCCACGACCGGTTGACCCGCCCCCGAAGAATAGCCCGCGGCGAGCCGGAGGTAGTGGAGCCGGAGCAGCAGTGTTGCGGCATGCACCTGACCTGCGAGAAAGACTCATTGTCGACCGTGCTGTCGGACGGCACGATTGATTATTTCGACGATGAAGAGCTCGACGCAATGGCAGGACGCGCCCCCGAAAGCTACACAGCCGAGGAGGCGGAGGCGTTCAGGGAAGTGTTGCTGACGCTGATACCGGGGGATATAGCCCCGTGGGCGCGGTCGCTTCAGTTGCGAGGCATAGAGCTGCCTCCGGATGTTAAAGAGGAGCTGCTGATGATAGTGGCCGAGGCGCGGGCCCAAGCCGCCCCGGCGATGAACGAGCGGTAGCAGCCCGGCCGCGACCTTACAGTGGAAACCGATTAGAACAGAAAATAAAGTGCTTGACCTTTTAGAGTTAGAATTTTTCAGGAATGCCCTGATAGGGATTGTAATCATCGCCGTAGCGTCGGCGCTGATAGGAACCTATATATTTGCCCGGAGGCTGGTGGCGATAGCCGGCGGCATAACACATGCCTGCTTCGGCGGGTTAGGGTTGGGGTACTTTCTGGGTTGGAACCCGATAGTGCTTGCCGGCGCGATGGCCGTAGGGTCGTCACTGTCGGTGGAGTGGATGGCCCGGCGCTACCGAGTCAGAGAGGACTCAGCGATAGCCGTTATCTGGGCATTGGGAATGGCAGTAGGAGTGATGTTTGTGTTTCTGACCCCCGGATATGTGCCGGAGCTGAACGCCTTTTTATTTGGCAACATCCTGACGATAAGCAGAAGCGACCTGTGGGGATTCGCCATCTATCTGGCAGCCCTGGGAGGCTTTTACGTGTGGCAATATAAATCGATAATAGCCACGGCGTTTGACCGCGACTTCGCATTCGTGGCCGGAGTTAGGGTGAGGATGATAACGACGGTGATGACGGTGTTTGTAGCCGTTGGTATCGTGCTGACGATAAAGCTGGTGGGGGTGATGTTGCTGATGTCGATGCTGTCGCTGCCACAGATGATAGCCGAGACCCGGTATCACACCTGCGGCAAGCTGATGACAGCGTCGGCCGTCATATCGGTGGCTTGCTGCCTGGGGGGCCTTATGCTGACTACGGTTATCGACGTGCCATGCTCGGCTATGATAGTTATAGTTATGGTGGCGGCGTGGGTCGTGGCGCGACTTGTAAGTTTCATTGTAAACAGGCATAACTGAGATGAAAACCAACCGTAGGCGACGAATATGGCGAGGCGTAATGCTGGCGATTGGCGGCGCGCTGATGCTATTGGCCGTTGGCGAAGTGTACAGGCGCACGGCAGAGAACAGGCCGACGGAGTTCAGGCCCGACCCTGAAGTTTACACCGTGAAAGGAATCGACGTCTCGGCCCATCAGGGAGAGGTAGACTTTGAGCGCGTGGCCGCCGACGGGGTTGACTTCGTGATACTCAAAGCCACCGAAGGAACCGACTTCAAGGATAGCCGTTTTATCGACAACTATCGCGAGGCACGGAGGGCCGGGCTGAAGGTGGGAGCTTACCACTTTTTCCGGTTTGACACCGACGGGCGGATGCAGGCGATCAATCTACTCCATTCGGTGAGAAACCGCCGGCTTGATTTCCCGGTGATAATCGATGTGGAGGAGTGGGGGAACCCCGATGCAATCGACACCGCCGAAATTATAGGCCGGCTGCGCTCGCTGCTGCGTCACCTGCAGATTAACGGCATAGAAGCGATGATTTATACCAACAAGGACGGGTATGAGCGATTCATACGCGATAACTTCGCCGAGTTCCCGCTGTGGATAGCCACGATGACCGATCCGGAGCCGGAATTGGGGTGGGCGTTGTGGCAATACTCCCACAAAGGGACGGTTGACGGCGTAGAGGGGAAGGTAGACCTCAACACTGTCAATCCGCAATCGCCATTATTAAGGGATGTCAGAGCCGATAGGAGCGGCGCCGCTAAACCTTAAGCCCCCGGCAATTGTTTTGAAATTAAAATATCTCACAGAATAACTCATTTCAACTATTATGGAAACTACACGTCAAGCTAAAATAGCGCGCTTGCTCCAGAAAGAGCTCAGCGAAATTTTTAGAAAACAAACAGCTAAAACCAACGGCACACTGGTGTCGGTAAGTTCGGTCAGAGTCAGCCCCGACCTGAGCATAGCCCGCGCATATCTGTCGGTTTTCCCCTCGGGTAAAGCGCAGGAAATCATGGACAACATCAATCGCTCGGCGAAAACCATTCGCTATGAATTGGCTCAAAAGGTTAGATTTCAACTGAGGAAAACGCCTGAATTGAGCTTCTATCTCGACGACTCGCTCGATTATATCGAAAATATCGATAACCTGCTGGGTAAGAAACCGGGCGAGGATGCAACTGCCGAGCCCGAGCTCGAGTTGCCGGAATAACTACTGACGCCGACGGCCACGCCGAGCCGCAAAGAGCGTGGCGCCCAACTGAATTAATCAGCAATTTTCGTGAATCCAATCATTAGCATAGCATACAGATATTTGCGCTCGAAGAAGTCGAGCTCAGCCGTCAACATCATCTCTTATGTGTCGATAGCCGGCATATCGCTGGCCGTAACGGCAATGGTGGTGGTGATGTCGGTGTTTAACGGCTTCAGCCGGTTTACCACAGCCAACATTGAGGCGGTGGGGAGCGAGCTGTCGGTCTACGCCCGGTCGGGGAAAGTCATAGAGCGGGCCGACTCATTGGCCCGCGTGCTCGGGGAGATAGAGGGAGTGGCAACGGCCACCCCCGTTCTTTCGGAGAAGGCTTACGCCATAGCGGGCGACAAGCAAGCGCCCGTTACGCTGACCGGAGTAGAGGCCGCCTCGCCGCTTATAGAGCAGCTGAGCGCCAAGAGCATCGACGGGGAGGCGGGGCTTACGGGGAAAACCTACGGCAGCTACAGCCAGGCTATAGCCTCGCTCGGAGCAGCCAACTCGCTGATGACGGTCGCCGAAACCAATGCCGTGAAAATATATGAGCCGCGAAGAGTGGGGCGCATCAATCCGGCCAATCCTATGAATGCGTTCAGGGTTGATTCGGTGGTGTTTGCCGCAGTGGTCAACACCGGGCTGGAGAGCTTTGATGAAAACAGTGTGGTGGTGCCGATTGAAACAGTCAGACGGCTGTTGGACTACACCGACGAGGCCACTTCAGTCAGCATATATGCCGGAGAGGGGGTCAACATAGCCACGCTGAAAGCCCGGATTGCGAAAGCGATTGAAGGAAGCGAACCGGAATTGACGGTGCTGACCCCGATGGAGCGGGAGCCGGGAGCGCTTAAAATAATCAATGTGGAGAAATGGGTGACGTTTATGATGCTCACTTTCATACTGGTTATCGCCGCCTTCAACATCGTTACCACAATGGCGATGATAATTGCCGATAAGCGGTCGAATATCGACATTATGCGCTCATTCGGAACAACACGCCGCGAAGTTGGCAAAATTTTTGCTACGATATCGATGATGATAACCGCCGCGGGCATAGCGATAGGGCTTGTGGCCGGGACGGCGCTCAGCCTCGGGCAGCAGTTCTTCGGGTGGATAAAGATTGCAGCCGACCCCGGCACAGTGGCTATTACATCTTATCCGGTGCTGGTGAAGCCGATTGATTTAGCATTAGTGGCGGGTGTCGCGGCTATTGTGGCGATAGTGGCTTCGGCTATATCGGCAAGTGCGGCAAGAAACGCATCGCGCGGTTTTTTGAAATAATTAACCTAAAAGATGTGAAGCTCAGAGGTTTTTTAACTACCTTTGCACCCGGAAAAGCGTTATAGTGACAAACGATTTATCTCACACACTCAATAATTACCAAAATGGAAAATCAAGAATTAGACAAAATTTCGTATGCACTCGGCCTTAGCATGGGCAACAACTTCCGCTCATCAGGCATTCAGCAACTCAATATCCAAGACTTCGCCGATGGCGTAGCTGCCGTTTTCTACGGTTCAACACCCAAAATGACATACGACGAAGCTAAAGAGGAAATCCGCAAATACTTCCAGGCCATGGAAGAAAAAATGAAAGAGGAGGCAGCCAAAATGGCAGAAGTGAATGAAAAAGCAGGCACTGCATTCCTTGAAGAAAACGGCAAACGTGCGGAAGTCACCACCACCCCCTCAGGCCTTCAATATGAAGTAATCACCGAGGGGGACGGCCCCGTGCCGACTGCTCAAGATCAAGTTGAGGTGCACTACACCGGCAAATTGATCGACGGCACAGTTTTTGATTCATCGGTGGAACGTGGCGCTCCCGCCACATTCGGCGTAACTCAAGTGATACCCGGCTGGGTTGAAGCCCTTCAGCTGATGAAGGCCGGCTCAAAATGGCGCTTGTTTATCCCCTCTCAGCTGGCTTACGGCCCCAATGGTGCCGGCAACGTAATCGGCCCGAACTCAACTCTTATTTTCGATGTTGAGCTGCTGAAAGTAATTGGCAAATAATCATAAATCAATATAGTTATATTATCAACAGAAAAATGAAAAAAATTGCATTTTTGGCAGCCGGCTGCTTGGTTGCAGCTGCTGCAATGACCTCTTGCGACAGCAAGCAGGCCTCAACTGAATACACCGAAGCTGAACGTGCGTTTGGCGACTCTACTGCAATTGCACTTGGCCACGTGGCCGGCGCTCAGGAAGCACAGAGCTATCAACGTATGCTCGAACAATTACCCGAAGAGCAACGTGCAAAGTTTAGCAAAGAGGAGTTTATCCGCGGCGTAGAAACCGTGTTGAAATCCGACACCGCCAACATAGCATATCTCAACGGCCTTTACTGCGGCTTGAACCTCTATGGTCCCGTGGTCGGCACTACTACAGATGCAGGATGCCCCGTTGACCCCAATTTGGTGCTCCAGTCGTTTAAGGAAACTTTCACTGCTGATTCAATCACTGCCGAGCAACTTTCACAATATACCGAAGCATACCAAAACATCATGCAGCGCACCCGCGCTCTGATCGACGAAAAACGTCGCTCAAAACAAGCTGCCGAAGCTGCTAAAAACACAGAAGAGGGTCAAGCCTACATCAAAGAGCAACTTAACAACGGCTTCAAGAAAACCGAATCGGGTCTCGTTTATAAAATCAACAATCCCGGCACTGAACCCAAAGTTGCCGCTGACAACCGAATCAAGGTTTCTTACGTTGGCAAACACGTTAATGGCGAAATCTTCGACCAAAGCCAAACACCCTATGAAGCAGGTGTGACCAACTTTATCCCGGGCTTTACCGAAGGCCTTCAATTGCTCGGCAAGGGTGGTAGCGCTACTATCATCATCCCCGGCGAACTCGCTTATGGCGAACAGGGTGCCGGCCGCGATATCGGTCCTAACGAAACCCTCGTGTTTGATATCACTATCGACGATATCGTAGAATAATGCATCTACAACTTCAATCTAACCGCATTAACAGTAAAGAGGGCGTTTAGCCTGGAGCAGCCGCGATTAACCTCCGGCTGAAACCATTGCTGAAAACCCTTTACTGTGAGATAAATAACCCAGGCAGGTCGGCACGTGAGTGTCGACCTGCTCTGCATTCAGGGTGATTGGTTTGGGCAGGCCATGCCGAGGAATCATGACTGCTCCCGCGACCCTACAAGAGGGGAATAGGCTCCAAAAGGCCCGATCAGGCCAATAGGCCCGGGGGGATGGGAGGGAGGATGGGAGGGATGGGGCAGGAAAAAGAGCGGTTGATAAATATGAAAGAATCCGGTAGATATTCTTTGT
>CAMWUH010000103.1 GCA_947177325.1 uncultured Bacteroidales bacterium | reverse complement strand
GGTATAGTTTGCAGTCTTGCAAACTATACCGGTCACGTACTTCTTCTTGCCAAACGGAACAACCACTCTGCACCCTACCTTTACCTCTTCAGCCATTTCATTTGGTACTGAGTAGGTGAAGGTGGCTCCAACCGGCAAGGGAACTATTACATTAGCATATATGGTTGACATGAAGCGATAAATTTGATCGTTAGTAACAACAAATTTAGCGAAAAATTTCTATATTTGCATTGTTAAACCTGAAATTCGTCACTCTGATGATTAAAACTGAAAAAATCAATACCTCCCGGGGCGAGGTCGACGTTATAACCATTGAAAACTCATGCGGTGCTTCCGTAAAGTTGTGTTCGCTCGGTGCGTCGGTAATGGAAATTATTGTACCCGACCGCAACGGTCGACTTGCCGACGTGGCTATGGGTTATGCCGATGTTGAATCTTATTGGGATGACCTCCCGAATTCAGGTAAAACAGCCGGTCGATATGCCAATCGTATCGTGCATGGCAAATTAACTGTAGCCGGTGTTGACTATCAGTTGGCCGTTAATTGCGGCGACCACCATTTGCATGGGGGTGTAGTAGGGTTTCAACATAAAAACTGGACCTCGGCCGTTGAAGGCGATCTGGTGGTGTTCACTCACGTTAGCCCCGACGGCGACGAGAATTATCCCGGCGAGCTTTCCGTGAAAGTCACTTATCGCTTCACTGATGAAAATGCCCTGGAGATAAACTATTACGCAACCACATCGGCTGCAACGGTTGTCAGCCTTACCAACCATACTTATTTTAACTTGGCCGGACACGACAGCGGCTCGGCCTTAGACCACCGACTTTTGCTCCATGCTTCACGCTATCTTGAAGCTGACTCAACTGCAGCTCCCACCGGTAGATTGCTCAATGTGGAGGCAACTCCGATGGATTTCCGTGCTGACTCCATTATTCATGCAAAGCCGTTGCGCCCCTCGGCCGAGTCTGATTTTCAGACTGTGGTCAACGCCAAAGGGCTTGACCATTGCTGGGTTATCGATGGTTGGCAAAAAGGGAAACTTTCAGAAGTGGCTTCACTTGTCGACGACTGCTCGGGTCGAGTTATGGACGTTTTCTCCACTCAGCCGGGTGTGCAAGTCTACACTGCCAACTGGCTGACCGGCTCAACCCCCGGCGGTAAAAACGGTGCCGACTACAACGATTATGATATGGTGGCGATTGAATGTCAGGGGCTGCCTGATGCGCCTAATCATTCTCATTTCCCTTCTCAAGAACTCCTCCCCGGCCAAACCTATCACGAAACTATAATCTATAAATTCTCTACGAAATAAATCGCGTTAAAATAAAATGAAACCTACGTTACTCGTTCTTGCTGCCGGAATGGGCAGCCGTTATGGCGGACTCAAACAACTCGATCCCGTTGGCCCTCATGGCGAAACTATTATGGACTATTCGATCTTCGATGCAAAAAAGGCCGGGTTTGGCAAAGTTGTGTTTGTTATCCGCAAGGACTTCGAGGCTGATTTCCGCAACAAAATCTTGAAGAAATATGAAGGCCATATTCCGGTTGAGGTTGTGTTTCAATCACTCGATGCTCTCCCCGAAGGCTACACTTGCCCTGCCGACCGCGTAAAGCCGTGGGGCACCAACCACGCCATCATGATGGGACAATCAGCCATCAACGAGCCCTTTGCAGTTATCAATGCCGACGACTTCTATGGCAGAGATGCGTTTGAAGTCATTGCACGCGAGCTCGATAAAGCGACTGAACAACCGGGCCAATATTGTATGGTAGGTTTCCGCGTAGGCAACACCGTTACCGAAAACGGCACCGTGTCACGCGGAGTATGCACTCGCGACAACGACGGCAATCTTGCCGACATTGTTGAGCGCACGGCCATCTCAGTGACCGACGACGGTCGTATAGTGTTCACTGACGAAAATGGCTGCGAATGTCAACTTGACCCCATGACCCCGGTGTCGATGAATCTTTGGGGGTTCACTCCCGATTATTTCGACTACTCTAACGCTGAGTTCCGCAAATTTCTCGATGCTCGCGGCCGGGAGTTGAAATCAGAATTCTACATCCCTTCAATGGTAGATAGCCTGATTAAGTCGGGCAAAGCTACCGTTAAGGTTCTCGACACTGCCTCGCAATGGTTTGGCGTTACTTATGCCAACGATCGTCCCGATGTGGTAGCCAAATTAGCTGCTCTTCATCAGGCGGCCGAGTATCCCGACTCACTTTTTGAATAGCAATTTTCGGGGTTTGATGTCGCAACGCCCTGTCATAGTTGTAGCTTCTGACTCATTTAAAGGGTCGCTGACGAGCAAGGAAGTCAACGACTGCATTGCTGCAGCCATTCTGCAACTGAAGCCCGAGTGCGTCGTTAAGGCCGTTGAAATTGCCGACGGAGGAGAAGGTACCTCAGGTGTGTTGACTCGCGCACTTGGAGGAGACTCCGTATCAGCCGTGGCCAGTGACCCTCTCGGTCGTGAAATAACAGCTCACTACGGCGTAGCCGGCAATGTCGCGATAATCGATTTGGCTGCTGCTTCCGGGCTGACTCTTGTTGGCCCGGAGGAGCGCAATCCGTTATTGACCTCAACATTCGGTTTAGGACAGTTAATTCACGATGCCCTCGCTCGCGGATGTCGTGATTTTCTGATAGGCATTGGAGGCAGTGCCACCAACGATGGCGGCATAGGAATGCTTTCGGCTTTAGGTTACAGGTTCATTGACAAAGACGGCAACCGTGTAGAGGGTAGGGGCGTGGATTTATGCCGCATTAATTCAGTAGATGATAGCCACAGATTGACTGAATTAAACGATGCTCGCATCACAGTGGCTTGTGATGTTGCCAACCCGTTGATCGGGCCTAATGGGGCAAGCGTAATTTTTGGCCCGCAGAAAGGCGCAAATAAAGCAATGGTGTTGGCCTTGGATAATGGCCTCAGACGATTGGCAAAAGTAACGGCTGATTTCATAGGTAAGGATTTCTCTACTGCGCCCGGAGCCGGAGCGGCCGGCGGCGTTGGTTTCGCACTGATGGCCTATTTGGGAGCCGAATTAAAGCCGGGAGTCGACATGGTATTGGATGCGGTAGGCTTTGATGATTTAATAGAAGGAGCCTCTTTGGTCATAACCGGCGAGGGGTGCCTTGACGGCCAGACTACTATGGGGAAAGCCCCCTATGGAGTGCTGCAACGTGCCAAACACCACAATGTGCCGGTTGTAGCTATAGGTGGTCGAGTCGAAACCGCTGCGATCCCTGAATTGTTCAACGCCGGCTTCGCAGCCGTCTATTCAACCACATCTTCAGCAACTTTTAATCCTTCAACCGACCTCCTCCCCGCCATAGCCCGCGCCAACCTCACCCGCACAATCTCCGCCATCCTCGCGACCGATAACCTACTCAATCGCAACGAGATATGACCAACGACAATGTAGGGGGTTGCATAACTATGCATGTTAAACAACCTCTTTTGCATTGCAATGATTACCAATGTGTTACATAACGTGTGCACAGTCCGTGCGCCCCTACATTTTGAACTATAATCCTTTCAGTGACTCTCTTTCGGTCGATGAATTGGGGGCTATGAAATCGGCTCTACGGAAAGATGGGTCAGGAAAGGTGGAGGAGGTGTTTAAAGGTGTCTACGGTGGCAGGGTCGCCTTGGTGTTTGCCAAGGTCTTCGCTGAGTTTGCAGGTTTCGCTGAATGGCCAGCTTTCGGTGATTTTTACTGCGGTCAGTTTGATGACGATGTTGCGGGGTTCAATGCCGGGAAAATCGTTAGTGAAGTGGGTACCGATGCCGAATGAGGGCTGGCATTTGTCGATGGCGTAGGCATTGAGGGCAATGGCACGGTCAACGTCGAGAGCGTTGCTGAACACAACCTGCTTTGTTTGCGGATCGATTTTCAGAGAGCGGTATTTATCCACGATTTTGTTTAGTTGATCGTAGTTGTCTCCGCTGTCAACTCGCAGCCCTTTAAACATGTTGGCGAAGTCCTCAGAGAAGTTGAGGCTGAAATTGTTCCATCCGTAAGTGTCGTAGAGGAAAGTGCCGAGGGCGCCGCGGTAGGTGTTTGACCATGCGCGCATTGCAATATGGTTGGCTTGTTGTGGCCCGTACATACCCGCTATGGCGCATACGAGTTCATGGGCCATTGTGCCGATGGGGGTGAGGTCGTATTTCATGGCGAAATAGACATTGGAAGTACCGGCAAATCGGCCTGTGCCTGAGGCTTTGCACTCTTTCATGGCTCTGACGGCGGAGTCCTGTGCTTGAAATGACGCCCGGCGACGGGTGCCGAATTCGCTGAAAATACAACCTCCTTCGATGAGTCGGGTTGCTTTCAACATTGAGCGTTCGTAGTAGGCGTCGTAATCAAATTGACGGTCAAGACCGGTCATCATGTAATAGAGCTCTGAAATGATGGCCAATACCTTCACTTCGAGCAGAATTGTATCGCTCCAGCTCCCTTCAAAGCCAATATGCAGGTGACCGTCGGCATCCTGCTCTACGCTGACCCAGCGGCTGTCGTAGCGATAGCCGCGAAGATAGTGATAAAACCATTGTGGAATGTAGGGGCAGCGCCGCTTCATGAAGTCAATCTCCTCATCGGTTATCACAACTTTTTCAAGCATTTTTATCTGAGCGCGAAGTTCTTCCGCAAATCCGTCGGGGTAGACGGTCGATGCCCGGTCGTTGAATGTGTACCTGACTTGAGCGCGGGGATAATTTTGCACCACAGCGCAGCACATTGTGAATTTATAAAGGTCGTCGTCAGTGAAGTGATTGATAATTTGGCGCATAGAGTTAGGAAAGATGAGAGCGGGTGATTATTGATTTTGAGAGGACTCGTTACCGTTACCGTTTTCGTTGCCGGCGGGGGTGTGGTGGCCTTTATTGAATATGCCGGTAACATAGTTGGTGATATAGACTGTAAATAGGGGGAACACTACCATGCCGCATATCGGCAGAACAACCTGCACTATCTTTCCGGCCACCGTGACGGGATTGATTGAGCTGCCTATGGTGACCATATTACATGCCGACCACCACAAGGCTGTCCAATAGCTTGTTACCTCGGGGTTAACCGGGCTTTCGCGCTGAAAGAATATCAGAGAGCAGTAGTAAACCACGAAAATCACTATCGTCAGATAGGAGAAGCATAGACTTGACACGGCGTTGGTTGACATATAACCGACCACAACCGACATTGCCAGAGCCGCTCTGACCAAAGGCACGAAGCGAATGAAGAACATCGCATCGTGGCTCAACTCTATGTTAGTGGTGTGGATTATATTCAGGTAGGGAATTGATATCAGAAGGAAAAACAGATGACGGCGGAAATAGCGTCCACGATTTTCGGAGTATAACAGGCTGACAAAAAAGTCGAGGATGAAGAATACGCACACCCAGAGTTGAAACGTCATGTAAGAGTGGCTTTGCAGAAAGTCAATCTGCTTGAATGTGTCAAGCGAAATCCATACAATCAGCAAAATTGAGAGCACCAGAACCGAGTAGTTGAAAAACTTCAGAGGCCATCGATTTTCCGGCACTTTAATAGTCAGTAAATTGCGTAGTGATGAAAGCATATTTCCAAAAAGCTTGTTTATCAGATAGGAATAAAGTATTTTAGTTTAGTTATTTCGAACTGACCGTATAGAAGTCAATCAGCTGATTGAGGATGTCGCGACAAACGGGGCAAAAGCCGTCAATATCGTTATCACGCATGCGGCAGCTGACCGCAGGGCGATAAAACAGGGTAGTGGAGTAGTTGGCGCCTTGATACGCCCCGATATCGTTGAGCGTGTCGGAGGCTGATTCAGCCGGAGTCGGGATTGACTTTGAACTATCTACTTTATCGGCCCATTTTTTCGAGAAATCAAAGAGCGATGTAATATTCTTTTCCCAGGGTTCGTAGTCGATCTGCTCAGGTACGATAATAATGTCAGGCCCGTCGTAGGCATATTCATCTGCCAAGCCACCGAAGCTGTGGCCGAATTCGTGAACTACCACGGGGCGAAATCCCGGATGGTCGGCTGTTGTCAGTGTGTAGGAATTATAAATGCCGCCACCACCATATTCATCCGTGTTTGCAAGTATGATTATATGCTCGTAGGGGATACCTTGCAGCAGGTCGTGGAGGTGGAAAACGTTAGGAGTGGTCAGATAGCGATTTGAATAGAAGGTGCTGAACCGGGAGCCGACAGCAGTGTTGCGCCACTCGTTGAGGCGTGGAATTGACACTCCGCTATCGGCCGACGGGGTGGCAACGGCAATGAAGTTAAAATCATTGAAGCGGCTGCCGAACGGTTCGTGATTTCGAAGGCTCTCTACGGCTTCTGCAGCGCGAGTATAGAATTTATCCATTTCGTCGGCCTGATAACCTTCGGCCACAATGGCTACGTCTATGGCCCGGGCAGGGTCGCCACCCTGACTGATATATCTGAAGTCGGGAAGACGGTCGGGTTTGGAGCGTTGAATCAATATGTCGGAATGGTCGATTGTGGCTGAGTGGTTTGCAATAGTGTCGCCACGCTCATCGAGCAATACGAGCCTGGCAACGGCCTTATCGACAGGCATCGGGATTTGGAAAGTGTTCTCAAACGAGCGCTCGCAGTCGCGGGCCTCATCAGTAGTCAGCCATTCTTGAAAGAGTGTTGAGAACGACATGGCATAGAGCCGCTTGCCGGTGGCAGCATCCAACAGTTCGAGCTGTCCGTTGCCACGCATAGGCAGAGAGTCAAGATTAACTCTCCGGCCGGCCCAGCCCGGGGTGGCGGATAGTTTATGAAGTGCAATTCGCTGATTGTTTGAATTCCCGCTTAAAATGTAATCTATGCGTAGTGTGGAGTCACAGAGCTGCTGATTGAAATCAGTAGAGGCGCCTTTTGGTGGGAGGAAAAACAACGCAGCTATGGCGAGTAATATGGGTTTGAGCTTAATTTTCATGGCCGAAAAATGATTGTAATGCAAATTTAAAAAAATAACTGCGAGATAGCAAAGAAATACGGCGGAATGAAAGCCATCGCTGAATGATTCTCTCTATTAATTTGCAAAAACACGGGGGGAACCGGGTCTAAAAAGAAAGGGAGCAAATGGCTCAAACCACCTGCTCCCTTTGAGGGATGTCAGCTCTTGGTAAGGAGCTGTCTGCTATCTATGGATTAGCGAACAACCACTTTATAAGAATTGTTGCCAACTTTGACAATATACAATCCGGCACGGAGGTTGCTGATAGAGGTGTTGCCGGTT
>CAMWUH010000102.1 GCA_947177325.1 uncultured Bacteroidales bacterium | reverse complement strand
TATTAAATTACCCTCCAACTTAAAAGGCTTTGGACAGATTACTCTGAACAGTTACAACATGGATATGCTCGACGTGCCGGCATCCGTCGATACTTTCGGATATGGCAGTATTGGCGTTTCCCCATTAGGCAGTTCTCTTACATTTATTAATGTCAACAATCCCGTCCCCGCTGATTTAGACTATCTAATTGCTCCGTTTAGAGGAAATCAAAAAGTACTTTTCGTTCCGCAAGGTGCTAAGGAAGCATACTCTAACGATAAAATTTGGAGTAGCAATTTCACTGAGATTAGAGAAGTTTCTCCCGAGGCTCCGTTTATTGGAGAGTATGTTGAAGACGAGAACTCTCGTTACCTGATTCTTTCTGATTGCGCAGCTATAGTTGGGTTTAAGGGATATTCTGACATTGATAATATCAAAGATTTTGTGGAATATAACGGAAAATCTTATCCCGTTAAATATTTGGTAAACTATAAACTCAATGCTCCTCAAAAACTTATTTTGAATCACGATGAAAATTTGGTATGGCACGACAACAAGGTAAATGACGTATATACTCCTCACTTGCAACGCCATCAAACTGCTCCGAATCAGTGGTTCAATTTCCCGGGTGGTGCATCAGATGGCCACAACAACTATGGACAGGAAATGTATGATTATAAAATCAATAAATCTAAAGGTCTGCTCAAAGTGTTGTCTGTTGATAACAATGTTAAAATTGATAAAATAAGCATCAATGGTGAGCAATTGCCGCTTACTGACGATGGCCTTTACAAATTTGACTGCTCTGTTTCGCCTTCAGTATCTGTAAACTATACTCTGTTTGATAAATATCCGTTGACTACTTCGTATTCTAACGAATTCAATGCAGCCCTGCCTGATTCCGATTTATTTGTTGGCATTGAGCAGTCTGCAATAGATTACTCCGCTCCAGTGAAAATCTACGACCTAAAAGGTAATAAAGTCTACGAAGGAAACGTTCAAAATCAATCATTTAAAGGTAAGGTTTACATCGTAGTGCAGAATAACGTAGCAAAATCAATCTACTTCAATAATTGAGAGTAACAAATCTATTATAATACTAAAGGAGGCCGGGTCAAAATGAAGTGACCCGGCCTTTTCTTATTTTACATAAAAAGCATTTACATGGCATGCATTGTTTCCCCACGAATGCTCACGCCCAAAGATGCACTCAGTTTATCAATTTAGCTGCTCCTGCTTTTTCTTTTCGAGAAATTCGTTAATGCCGCAAAGATGTTCGCGCACCCTGCCGTCGCCAAATTCGTAGACTTTGGTAACAAGGCCGTCGAGGAAGTCGCGGTCGTGACTAACGAGAATAAGTGTGCCGTCGAAATCGCGAAGCGCTTGTTTGAGAATATCCTTTGTTTTCAAGTCGAGATGGTTGGTAGGTTCGTCAAGAATGAGGAGATTGACCGGTTCAAGCAGAAGCTTAATCATACAAAGGCGCACACGCTCGCCCCCCGACAGCACTTTCACTTTCTTTTGGTTTTCTTCGCCGCCAAACATGAAAGCACCCAAAAGGTCGCGGATTTTAAGACGCACGTCGCCTACGGCAATGTCGTCGATGGTCTGGAAAACGGTCAGATCTTCGTCGAGCAATGAGGCGCTGTTTTGAGCAAAATAACCAATCTTGACGTTATGGCCCAGAGTAAGGGTGCCGTCAAAAGGTATTTCTCCCATAATGGCTTTTACCATGGTTGATTTACCTTCTCCATTTCGCCCTGCAAAAGCCACTTTGTCGCCTCGCTCAATCGTGAATGATGCTCCTGAAAACACTTGCTTGCCATCGTAGCTTTTGCCAACGCTTTCGGCTATGACGGGATAGCTGCCGCTGCGGGGACAGGGCGGAAATTTCAGTCGAAGGGCAGAAGTGTCTTCTTCATCAACTTCAACAATTTGCAGTTTTTCAAGCCATTTCACTTTGCTCTGCACTTGATAGGTCTTGGAGTAGGTGCCTTTGAAACGTTCGATAAATTCGCGAGCTTCGGCTATTTGCTTTTGCTGGTCGTCAAACTGCTTTTGCTGTTGGCGACGGCGGTCCTTGCGCAGCTCGAGATACTGACTGTAACGAGCTTTATAGTCGTAGATGCGGCCGAGGGTAACCTCAATGGTGCGTGTGGTGATAGTGTCGATAAATCGTCGATCGTGACTGATAACCACAACTGCCATCGGGCTATTGGTGATAAAATCTTCACGCCACCCCACCGACTCAATATCAAGGTGATTGGTAGGCTCGTCGAGTAGAAGCACGTCGGGATTCCGGAGCAATAATTTGGCCAGCTCAATACGCATGCGCCAACCGCCTGAAAATTCCGAAGTGGGGCGATTGAAATCGCTACGCTTGAAGCCAAGCCCGAGGAGAGCTTTCTCTACATCCTCTTCAAAGTGGGTCATGTCGATAGCGTAGAATTTCTCGCTCAGAGTGGCCACTTTTTCAATGAGTGCCATATAGTCATCGCTTTCATAATCGGTGCGAGTGGCCAATTGCTGATTGAGTTCATCGATTTGAGCCTCCATCTCTTTGAGGTGAGAGAATGCTTGGGAAGCTTCTTCAAACACGGTGTTTCCGTCCTCGGTCATAAGATGTTGGGGCAGATAGCAGATGCGGAAATCTTTAGGGGCTGATACGGAACCGCGAGTAGGTTGTCTCACTCCGGCAAGAATCTTAAGCAACGTGCTTTTACCGGCGCCATTTTTACCCATAAGTGCAATGCGGTCGCCGGGATTGATTACGAATGAAACGTTTTCGAAAAGCGTGGTGCCACCGAATTCCACGGTGAGTCCGTCGATTGATACCATATTATAAAGAAAGAATAGTAGCTGTTTTTTTAGATAAAAGTATAAACTAAATAACTGCTGAAAATGTGACTAAATGATAAAATATAATGTTGTGGCCTCGCCTGAGAAGGGCAGTGACCACAACATTTTTAGTAATTCAAAAAGATTATTTTTGGGCTGATAAAATGTCAAATGACTCCAACGCCGCTCGATAAACCGGATTTAATTCGGGTTGCACAATGCGATAGTAGGTGTTCATTTCAAATAAATCGCGGCCAATCAAGCCTTTGAGTATGGTCTTGAGCATGGGTAGCGATTGGTTGAGTTGCTCATCGTTGGGCTCTACACCTGCTTTCTCTCCTTCATCAACAACATATTTAATCAATTCCTGATTCACTTCGTAGTTATCAATGAACGATTGTTCAGTGGGGTAAAGCGATTTAAGTTGGTCAGCCTGAGTATCGGCCACGTGGAGAGCCGTTTTATTGATGATTGATTTCGCCACGAGGTCGCGATAATAGGGGGTAAAGAGAGTAGTGTCGATAGCTACAAAGCGATCCGGCATGATTCCTCCACCGCCATAAACCGGACGATGGCGCTTGAGAGTCGAGAATTTAAGTGAGTCAGGAAGCTCAACCATGTCGGCTCCTGTAAGCTCGCCTGATTCCAGACGATGCATTATGTCCATGCGATATTCATCAGATTGTCCGGCATTATATGGCTTCTGGATGGAACGGCCCGAGGGGGTGTGGTAACGCGATATGGTGAGTCTTATCATTGATCCGTCAGGGAATGGGAACGGACGTTGTACCAAACCCTTACCGAATGTCCGGCGACCTACTATCGCTGCGCGATCATGGTCTTGAAGAGCACCTGAAAGGATTTCAGCAGCCGATGCCGAATATTGATTTACCATAACAACGAGCGGAAGCTTGGAGTAGCGGCCGGATGAAGGGAGAACGAATGGGGTAATCTGGCCCGAGCGTGGCGACTCTGTGTAAGTCACAAGGTCACCTTTGTTCATGAAGTTGCCGGCTATGTCGACTGCTGCACCAAGGTAGCCGCCTCCATTGTCCTCCAAGTCAAGAATAAGCCGTTTCATACCTTGTGCTTTGAGTTTGGCAAGAGCTTCGAGCATTTCCTCCTGCGATGTGGCGCTGAAGCGAGTCAGGCGTATGTAGCCGGTTTGGTTGTCGGCCATATAAGCGGCGTCAACCGAGTTGACCGGAATGTCGTCCCTCTCAATAACAAATTCAATCGGCTCGGCTACCCCTTTGCGAAGCACTTCCACATTGACAATCGTACCCTTTGGCCCGCGAAGCACCTTCATAATGTCGGCGTTAGAGAGTTTGGCACCGGAAATTTGAGTGGAATCAGCCCGAATAATTCGGTCGCCGGCGAGCATTCCTGCTTTCTCTGACGGGCCTCCGGCAGTGGGTTGAATAACGTAGAGCGTGTCGTTAAGCATTTGGAATTGGATGCCGATTCCGGAGAAATTGCCGTCGAGCGGCGTAGTCAGTTCCTCTGTCTCGCGCGGATCGGAGTAGAGCGAGTGAGGGTCGAGCGTTTTGAGCATCGCCACGATAGCCTCCTCAGCGAGTTTTTCATCGTCGACTGTGTCAATGTAGAATGCATCGATAATTTTCAAGGCCTGGCTGACTTTTTGATGAGGAGTCAGCACGGGGAGATTTTGAGCTCCCGAAGTCGACAGTAATGCAGTTATCGAGAAGAATATGAAGATAAAAATTTTACGCATTTTTCCTTATTAAAATGTAGCTGTTGGAATTTGAAAAAGTTAGGTTTTCTTTTGGGGTAGGTAGGGCTTGACATCACGCCCGTAGCGCTCCAACTCTCTGACCACTGACGAGCTTATCATTGAATATTCAGGCAAAGTCATCAACAGTATTGTCTCAATACCTGAAATGGAGCGGTTGACATCGGCCAACTGTCGCTCATATTCAAAATCAATGGCATTCCTGACTCCTCGCAAAATTGCACAGCAGTTGTTTGCAGTCGCAGCATCTATGGTCAAGCCGTAGTAAGCGATAACGCTCACTCGAGGCTCATCAATGTAAAGGTCGGCTATTGGTTGTATACGCGATGTTATGTCGTCGTTGGTGTGCTTGTCGGCGCTCACCCCAATGGCAATAACAACGTGGTCAAACATTGTCAGGGCGCGCTCCACAAGCGATTGGTGGCCACGAGTGAACGGATTTAACGAGCCCGGGAAAAGCACACGGCGCGTTGAAGTTGAATTGATGTTCATAGCGAATTACTGATGGTTATGAAATTTCAGAGTCGTCTTCAACCACCAAATTGTCAATTATAAAGTTTTGGCGCTCAGAGGTGTTTTTACCCATATAGAACTCAAGCACGTCGGCTACGCGGTCTTCTTTACGGAGATTGACCCGGTCAAGTCGCATATCCGGGCCGATAAAGCCGCGGAACTCCTCGGGCGAAATTTCCCCCAATCCTTTAAATCGGGTAATTTCGGCCTTCGACCCCAATTTGGAGATGGCTGCCAGGCGCTCCTCATCAGTGTAGCAGTAATAGGTCTCGTCTTTGGCTTTTTCAGCCGAACGCGAGCGACCGCCTTTGCGCGACACTTCGCCATTGCGCACACGGAACAGAGGCGTTTGCAAAACATATACATGCCCCTTCTTCACCAGGTCAGGGAAAAACTGGAGAAAGAAAGTGAGCAACAGCAAGCGAATGTGCATACCGTCAACATCGGCATCCGTGGCTATGATCACCTTGTTGTAGCGCAATCCGTCAATTCCCTCCTCTATATTAAGAGCTGCCTGCAGAAGGTTAAACTCTTCGTTCTCGTAAACAACCTTTTGGGTCAGGCCGTAGGAGTTGAGCGGCTTGCCTCGGAGCGAAAACACTGCTTGAGTTTCTACGTCGCGAATTTTAGTGATTGAGCCGGCTGCCGAGTCACCCTCGGTTATGAATATCGATGATGCGAGCATCTTCTCCTCGGAGCTTTTAGCAGTTTTTGCATCGTTGAGATGCACACGGCAGTCGAGCAATTTGCGGTTGTGAAGATTAACCTTTTTAGCGCGTTCGCGGGCCAACTTCGTAACGCCGGCCATCGCTTCACGCTCACGCTTACTCTCTTGTACTTTTTTTAGAATTACATCGGCAACCTCAGTGTTGATATGCAGATAATCATCAAGCTGCTTTTTGATGAAATCATTAATGAACTTCGCAATTGTCGGTCCGTCGGGACCCATGTCGATTGAGCCGAGGCGAGTTTTGGTTTGCGATTCAAACACCGGCTCCTCAACTCTGACGGCAACTGCGGCTATCATGCCGTTACGAATATCGGAGTATTCAAAATTCTTTCCGAAATACTCCTTCAATGTGCGCGACACACTCTCTTTGAAAGCACGCAAGTGGGTGCCCCCCTGCGTGGTGTGCTGACCATTGACAAACGAGTAATATTCCTCACCATATTGATTGGCATGAGTCAATGCAACTTCAATGTCATCACCCTTCAGATGAATGATAGGGTAGAGCGGCTCTTTGGTCATGTTTTGCTTGAGCAAATCAAGCAAGCCGTTGCGCGAAACGTAGCGCTTGCCATTATATACTATGGCGAGACCGGTGTTCAGATAAGTGTAGTTTTTCAGCAACGGCACAACAAACTCATCGCTGAATGCGTAATCTTTGAAAATCGTGGAATCAGGCGTAAATTTCACCATTGTGCCATTGGGCTCATCAGTAGGCTCCAATTCGCAATCTTCAATCAAATCACCTTTGCTGAAAACTGCGCGTTTCATCATGCCGTCACGCACACTGACAACCTCAAACTTACTTGACAAAGCATTAACCGCTTTGGTACCAACGCCGTTCAGACCAACAGATTTTTTAAACGCTTTGGAATCGTATTTACCGCCGGTGTTCATCCGTGAAACCACTTCAATCACTTTGCCCAGAGGTATGCCGCGGCCAAAGTCTCTTACCATAGCCGACGATGCATCAACCTCAACAAAAATCTTATCGCCGTAGCCCATCATATATTCATCTATAGCATTGTCAAGCACTTCTTTCATAAGCACATATATGCCATCGTCGGAGTTAGATCCATCACCTAATTTGCCGATATACATACCCGGGCGTAAGCGTATATGCTCTTTCCAGTCGAGAGTTTTGATATTGTCCTCGGTGTATTCCACCTCAGCCGTCCCCTCAACAGGCAATTCGATTTTGATTTTATCTTCGTCAGTAAATTCCATGATATTCAACTTTATAGCTACAAAGATAACAAAAAAATAGCTCAATTCGCGCCGCAAGTCAAAAAAAATTGCTAACTTTGTAATTGAAAAATAGCTGAAACCACTCAGTTGCAGTCAGGAAAAGTATTTACCGATAAATGCAAGTAAGTATCAATCTTCTTGAATTGCAGAAGAGATGAAAAAATGGAAAGATGCCGGAGTGGTCGATCGGGACGGTCTCGAAAACCGTTGTACCCTTA
>CAMWUH010000101.1 GCA_947177325.1 uncultured Bacteroidales bacterium | reverse complement strand
GCTTTAGGGGGCACCACGGGAGGTACAACGGGGGGGACCACAGGAACAGACGGGCCTTGGGCTGCAGGCTGACCTGCACCGGCCGATTCCACTGCTGAGCCACACTCTGTGCAGAATTTGACGCCCGGTTCCAATTTGGCTCCGCAGTTGGTGCAAAACGGTGTTGAAGCCTGAGGCTCAGCGGAAACCGGAGTGCCGCAATTAACGCAAAATTTAGCGCTATCGTCAAGGTCGTTTCCGCATTTTTTACAAATTGCCATAATCCTGTTATTTAAAGAATGTACAAATTTAACGTTTTCTTGCAAAATCGGCTTAATAAACACGCAAAAAATTTCGTATCTTTGTAAATTGGAAATTCGGCCGGAGATATTGCCTTCATCTGATTTTCCACCCTAATTCTCTCTAACCAATTTGATTGTCAGATTTAAAATGAAAGTTATCAGAATATTTAATAAAATACTGCTTGCTGTGGCCTCTCTGATGGTAATGACGGCATTGCAAAGTTGTCACGACGAGCCAGAAGTGAAGCCCGAAAAGGTAGAGCGCGCTGTGCTGGTCTATATGGTGTCAAACAATTCGCTCTACGGTTTTGACGAGGGTGACATACGCGAAATGATAACGGCGTGTCAGCAAGGCGACTTCGGCGGCAACCGGCTCATCGTTTATCAAGCAGCACGCAACGCGGTCCCCAAGCTGCTCGAAATCACAGCCCAGGGAACAAAGGAACTGAAAGTTTATGATGAAGCCACGCTGTCGGTATCCGTAGAGCAGATGCGCACAGTAATCGCCGATTTCAAGCGCGTTGCTCCGGCCGAGCGTATTGGGATTATTCTCTGGAGTCACGCTAGTGGCTGGCTGCAAAATGGTATCACCGACCCATACGATTGGCAGTTGCCGAGCGTAAAATCGTTTGGTGACGATGGCGGCAAGTATATGAACATCACAGCTTTGTCGTGTGCACTCGACGGTGAGGGGTTTGACTTCGTTTACTTTGATTGCTGCCACATGGCATCGGTTGAAGCGCTTTATCAAATGCGTCAATGCGCCGACTATTTCATCGGCTCAACCACCATCCTCCCCTCAGAGGGTATGCCTTACCATTTAACTCTAAAATATTTGATGCGCAAGGATGCTGACGTTGTTGGAGCGGCACAAGCCACATTTGAATATTTCAACGCTAAAAGTGGGATGGACCGTTCATCGACCATGTCGGTTATCAAAGCATCGGCTCTGCTGCCTTTGGCCGAAGTGACGGCCGAGCTTTACGCCAATTCAGAGCGCCCCCCTGTCAGCTACCGCCCGCAACAGTTCATAAAATCAAGCAATTGCTACTTGTTTGACTTCGAGAACTACGTCGAGAACTTCGTTGACGTTGACCCTGCTCTCGCTACCCGCTGGAAAAGTTGCTTTGACGACGCAGTTATCTACTCGGCAGCCACTCCACGCATTTTCAGCGAGTTGACCCTCAACTATCATTGCGGATTGTCAACCTACATTTTGAAATCACCTTCGGACGTTACCTACAACAATTACGACCAATTGAGCTGGTGGACCGACGTTGCCTCTAACATCCGTTTCTAATCTCTCGAAGGCATTTTACCGATAACTCCTTTGCCCGATATGTCAGTTAATCTACTCCCCGGAATGTCGCAGCCCGAAGCTGAAGAATCAGTGCAGGTGCCGGAAATCAACATTGAAGACGGCCTGACGCAGATACGAAACTTCTCGTTTGACGACTTTATAACCGATGTGGCCCATCGCCTCGTTTCGTTTGCTATCAACCTGGCAATAGCCATAGCCGTGTTCTATATCGGCAAATTCGTCATTAAGCGCATTTATCGGGTTATTGCCACTATATTGGTGCGTCGCCGCGTCGACGGCTCGCTCTGCACGTTTATCCTGTCGTTTGTCAAGATTGTGATGTATTTCATCTTGATTGTCACGGTGATAGGCATCCTGGGAATAGAAACATCGTCGTTCCTGGCGTTGTTTGCCTCGGCTGGTGTGGCTATCGGTATGGCGCTGAGCGGCACGCTTCAGAACTTTGCCGGCGGTGTGCTCATTCTCCTGTTGAAGCCCTATAAAGTAGGCGACTACATCGAGGCGCAAGGCTATGCGGGCACCGTAAGGGAAATTCAGATATTCCACACTATTATCACCACTTACGATAACAAGGCAATCATCATACCCAACGGCGGATTGTCGACCTCGTCAATCAACAACTGGTCGCGCGAGAAATATCGTCGCGTGGGGTGGGAAGTGGCGATCTCTTATGGCGACTCCGTTGAGAAAGCCCGCGAAGCCATCCTGGCGCTATTTACTAACGACCCGCGCATTCTACACCCCTCAAATCCTGAAGACGAAATCGACGAAAACGATCCTCATACCATTACCGTCAGAGGCATCAACGTTGACCATCTGCCACAATCGCCCAAGCCCGGCTTCTGGCGCCGGCTATTCGGTAATCGCGAAAAAGTCAAAGCCGCTTTTGCCAAGTGGGAGGAGAATCGCACCGCACAGCTTCTATCCCTGCAGCCTCAGGTGGTTAAAGACCCTACGGTAACAGTCGATGCCCTGGCCGATTCGTCGGTCAATCTGAAAGTTCGCGCATGGGTTCATACGGCCGACTATTGGACAGTGTTTTATGACTATAACGAGCTCATTTATCGCGAACTGCCTAACAGTGGTGTAAGCTTCCCCTTCCCGCAGCTCGACGTCCACATCAACCCCTCCGACAATACAAAGCCGCAGTAATATCAGGCCGTTAACTTCGCTTTGCGGGGATAATACTGATAACCTATGTAGAAGCGACTGATGTAGCACACGCTACCGTTAATTATGTTTCTTAACTAAAATTAACCTTTAAAAATCGGTAAATTTTGCTAAATTTGCAATGGGCAAAATTGTAGCCCTGACGCAAAATCTTGTGCCTGAATCCACATTTCCCCTTTCAGTGAAGAGCCGGGGAGCAGAGCTTGGCTGCCAATGGCAAATGAAAGCTCCTGTCTTTTCCCCCATTTATGGTATACGGATAACGACTGATTTTTAGGTTTGAAATCTCTCGACTGTTGAAAAAATGCTGTAGGTGTCTTTGATAATGATAGAGCCGGATTGTTAAGGTAAGGTTGTTGAGCGTCGTGACAGGCTGCTGTCAGCCACCCTCCTCGATAATAAAAAAACAACATAATGATAAGTAATAAATGGAATTACTTACCCCTGACACCCGAACAACAAAAAGCAGAAACGACTCTGGCCCGGAAATTTGCCAATGTGCCGCCTATTAGCGAGCTGTTGGTGCAACGTGGCGTGACGTCGCTCGAGGAGGCTGACAAATTTTTCAACCCCTCGCTCAGCGATCTTATCGACCCGTTTCTGATGCCGCAGATGGACAAAGCCGTTGCACGGCTTAATCGTGCCATGGGTAGTAAAGAGAAAATCATGGTCTATGGCGACTATGATGTTGACGGCACTACCGCCGTATCGCTCGTGTATAAATACCTGAGCAACTTTTATTCGAATATCGATTTCTATATCCCCACGCGCGATGATGAGGGATATGGCATATCGGAGCGTATTATCGACGAATTTGTTGAGGCTGACGTAAAGTTGGTCATTATTCTCGATTGTGGCATTAAAGCCAACGCCGAAGTGGCCTACGCCAAACAACATGGCATTGACTTCATTATCTGCGACCACCATGTGGCCGACAGTGAGCTGCCCGATGCCGCCGCTATTCTTAACCCGAAAATACCCGGCTCTACCTACCCCTACAAGCACCTCTCGGGCTGCGGCGTAGGCTACAAACTGATGCAGGGCTTTTCGATTTCCAACGGTATAAATCAGGTTGATCTCGAGGGGATGCTCGACTTGGTGGCAGTCAGCATTGCTGCCGACATAGTGCCCATGACCGGTGAAAACCGCATTATGACCTATTATGGCTTGCGTCGATTGAATGCCAACCCTAACATCGGGTTGCGGGCTCTGATGCGCCTGTGTCAGCTCAACGGTAAGGAAATCACCATCTCCGATGTCATTTTCAAAATCGGGCCGCGAATCAACGCTGCGGGTCGCATGCAGTCGGGCCGCGAGGCCGTAGAGCTGATGGTGGCCCGCGATGCCTCCGAAGCCTTCGAAAAGGCTAAAGCAATCGACCAATACAACCGCGAGCGCAAGGAGCTTGACAAGCGTATTACCGAAGAAGCCAATCACCTTCTCGACAGCCGCGACGAGCAGCACTCCTCAAAAAAGTCAATTGTAATTTACAACAAAGACTGGCATCGTGGCATAATTGGCATCGTGGCTTCGCGATTGACCGAGCTTTACTACAAGCCTGCGGTGGTTCTGACACAATCCAACGGCCTCTCCACCGGCTCGTCACGCTCGGTGCAGGGGTTTGACATATACAAGGCTATCGACTCCGTGCGCGACCTTTTGGAAAATTTCGGCGGTCACCCTTATGCAGTGGGGCTATCGCTCAAAGAGGAAAATATTCCCGAATTTACCCGCCGCTTCGAAGAGTATGTAGCAGCCAATATTCAACCCGACCAAATCACTCCTCAGCTCGACATCGATGCTTGCATTTCGTTTGCCGACATAACTCCCGAAATGATTGCCACGCTCAACCGCTTCAATCCATTCGGTCCCGGCAACCAAAAGCCTGTGTTCTGCACCCGCAATGTCACCGACTTCGGCACATCGAAAATCGTAGGAAAGCAGATGGAGCATATCAAGCTTGACCTGGTCGACGAAACCTCGGGCAAGGTGTTCAACGCCATAGCCTTTAATCTGGCCAAACATTTCGACTACATCCACGCAGGCAAGAGTTTCGACATCTGCTACACCATAGAGGAGAACCGCCACCATGGGGGCGCACCACAACTCCAACTCGAAATCAAAGATATACGTCAGTCAAAATCGTGATGACCGACTCTATCCACAGCGTCCTCAAGCAACACTGGGGATATGACTCTTTCCGCCCCCGCCAGGAGGAGATAATCAACTCCATTCTGTCGGGACGCGACACTATCGGCTTGCTCCCGACCGGAGGGGGTAAGTCAATAACGTTTCAGGTGCCGGCGCTAATGATTGACGGATTGACGGTGGTGATCACTCCGCTGATTTCGCTGATGAAAGACCAGGTCGACAATCTGCGCCAACGCCACATTTCGGCCTGCTATCTCCATGCCGCCTTGACTCGCCGGGAAAGTGAGCGCGTCATTGACCGCTGCCGACTCGGCAAGGCCAAGATGCTATATCTGTCGCCCGAGAAACTGGTTTCAAAATCATTTGTCGAGACACTGCGTCAGCTCCCGGTGAAGATGATTGTGGTTGACGAAGCCCACTGCATTTCGCAATGGGGCTACGATTTCCGTCCATCTTATCTGAAGATTACCGAACTCCGCAAGCTGTTTCCGTCGGCTCCGGTGCTCGCTTTGACCGCCTCGGCTACTCCCGAAGTGGTTGAAGATATTGCCCGACAGCTTGGCATGAAGTCGCCGGCTGTGTTTCGCTTGAGTTTCACGCGCAAAAACCTTTCTTACATAGTGCGCTACGCCGACAACAAAGAGGGGAAGCTCGTGGAGATACTCTCTCGGGTAGGTGGGTGTGCGATTGTGTATGTTCGCTCCCGCAAGCGCACTCGCGAAATAGCGCAGTCGCTCTGCAAAGGTGGAATATCGGCATCGTTTTACCACGCCGGATTAGCTCCGGAGGAGAAGGAGGAGCGTCAAAACGCCTGGAAAAACGATGAGGTCAGGGTGATGGTTGCTACTAACGCATTCGGTATGGGCATTGACAAACCCGACGTTAGAATCGTGGTTCATGTTGACCTCCCTTCATCGCTTGAAGAATATTATCAGGAAGCAGGGCGAGCCGGGCGCGACGGTCAGGAATCTCTTGCCGTTATCATTGCTTCGCGCCACGACAAGGCAACCCTTAAACGCCGATTGGCCGAAGCATTTCCCGATAAAGATTTAATTCGCTCTATATATAATAATGTGGGCGCTTTCCTCGACATACCGATGGGGGAGGGCTATAACACTGTCAATGAGTTTAACCTCCCGCTCTTTTGTCAGCGCCACAATCTTCACCCGGTGGCTGTAAACGGAGCCTTGAAAATACTTTCGCAATCAGGCTATATTGACTATAGCGAGCAAATCGAAACCCGCTCCCGAGTGATGATGCTCGTGACTAAAGACGACCTATATGGCCTCGACCTCTTGCCCGTAACCGAGCGGGTGCTCAACGCACTGTTGCGCAACTATACCGGTTTGTTTGCCGACTATGTCTATATATCCGAATCGGTTCTCAGCTCAGCCTCGGGGCTGACGGAGGAGCAAGTTTATGAGGGTCTGTTAGCCCTATCGCGCCACCATGCACTTCACTACGTGCCAAAAAAAGTGGCTCCTTACATCTTCTACGCAACTTCGCGCGAGGAGCCTCGCTATCTGGTAATCCCACGCTCGGTCTATGAAGAGCGGCAGCAGCAGATGAAGCATCGCATTGACGCAATGATTGATTTCGCTTATCGCACCGACCAATGCCGAGTCAATTCAATGCTCCGCTATTTTGGTGAGACCCCAACGGGCGATTGCGGAAAATGCGATGTGTGCCGGGCCATACGCAAAGCCGTCGACAACTACACTGACATTGAACGGCAGCTCCTCTACATATTGCGCCACGGCAACACGATAAAAGTGACGGAGTTGTTGCCGAGCTTCAATGTGCCGGGTGAAAAGCTGACTGAAATTATTCGCGCAATGGTTGATGACGGCCGGCTGCGACTCGAAGGCGACACTGTTTATGCCAATTCTTCCCCTAATTTGTAAAAATTTGCAGTCATTAACATATTTCGAGCGACCTTTTTGGTCGCTCGTGTTGTTATATTATCAAAGCGCAGGGCAGAGGCCCTGAGGCTGAAGAGAACGCATAAAAAGCCCTCGCTCGGGCTTCAAGATATTTAATCAGATACTTTGAAATACACACAATCTCTCTCTTACACACACCACCTGTTTAATTACATCCTCTCTCTCATTTCCCAAACGTCGAAACTGACTCCGATTGTAAAATGAAAGAAATTGCAGCGTTCAACTAAAATTGGTTCTTGAATTTATGAGTCGAATGTTGAATACATCGACCGCAAAGGCAACAGTATAATATCGCGCTTTAAAGTTGCGATAGATTTCCAAGACATCCCTCGTCCTCATTATCGAGTAGTGATATTGGATACTGAGGCTCTCATAAATAAATAGTTGAAACGTGGAGAAGCGCTTAACACCTGTTTAAGCGCTTCTTTTTTTTGGGTCAATG
>CAMWUH010000100.1 GCA_947177325.1 uncultured Bacteroidales bacterium | reverse complement strand
AATTTATTTGCAAAGTTAGGAAAAGTCATTTACTCTTCCAATAGCTTTGCAAAAATTATTTCAATGATAAACGAATTGCTTCTTGCGACGTTACCCCGATTTTCGATCTCGGGGCTCTTAATTTTTTCATCTCGCAAAGTTTTTTTATTTTTGCTGTTACGTTTCGACCGGGTCGGTTGTATTATAGGTGTATGGAACAAGAAACACTCATAACCACTTTCTGCAAGCTTCAAAAGAAGCTTCACTCGGTTGCCGGCCGGCTGCTCCGCGACGAGATGGAAGCCGAGGATGCCGTGCAAGACACGTTCTACAACGTATGGAAAGCCGAGTTGCCCGACAACGACGACCAAGCTCGATTTAAGATGTTTGCCGTGCTGAAAAACGTGTGCCTCAACAAGCTCAAACGAAAGCGACCTATCACAGGCACCGATCTGCCTGAAATCGCCGTCGACCCTCCCCCTGCCGCCGATGACGCCTGTCGCGTCAGGGAACAGTTGCTTAAGTATCTGACCCCTACCCAACGCGAAGTTTTTCTGCTCTCGACCGATCAAGATATGGAATATGAGGAGATTGCCCAAAGGCTCGGCATCAGCATCGAAGCTACAAGAATGAACATGAGCCGGGCGCGCAAAACGCTCCGTGAACAATACAAAAAGCTTAATTTATGAAAACCGACAATATTAATCTAACAATAGAGGAACTCGACTCGCTTGCTCGTGCCTATCTCGATTGTCGCATGACGAAGTTGGAGGAGAAGGAGCTGGAGCTTGTATTGCTGTCGACCGGGCTGTCAACGCCGGCGATCGACGAAGCGCGCGAAACAATGGGTATCGTCGCCACTATCGCCTCCCCCGCGAAGTCCACGAAGCTTATCTACAGCAGACGTCGGCAACGCTGGTTAAGGCCACTGACCGTAGCCGCATCGATTGCAATAGTGGCTGCCGTAGCGATTGGTATTTTCAACAAGACAACGCTCTTAAACGATAATAGTGAAAGCTATACAGTCTATGTCAACGGCAACAGACTCAGCGGAGACCTGGCCCAACAGAAAGCATTGCAAACTCAAGCCGAATGTATGAAACTGCTTGAAACAACCACTGAAAGTGCCCTCTCAGTTCAAAAAGAAACTATCGATTACTTAAACTTTATCCAGAATAGATTATGAAACGTATTCTCGCCCTAACAATAGCGGTAATCATGGCAGTTGCAGCCTTTGCCACACCCCCAAATCTCGCCTGTGAAAAGATTTTCGAGCGAAATGATCTCAAAACCAAAGGATACAATATCGTAAAGATTGAGAACAACGATGATAACTTCCGATGCATTACAGCCGAAAACGACAGAAAGTTACTGAAAGAGGTAGAGAAAGCTGTCGAAAAGGATAAAGCCAAGGCATTCAACGTTGTGGAACGTTATGACCCGACAAACCGGCGTGATTGCACTATTCTCAATATCAACAACAACGGGTACGTCATCAGTATAGGCTTTTTCCGCGACAACAACGGTTTTGTAAATCTATTCGTTCAGGGCGTGCCTGAAGCCTTCAAATAATCCCACCCTAAGTTATTTTACCCGAAACATTAATTAAGTGGATGCTCTCCAAGAGTGTCTACAGGTAATCCACGTCTCATCATCATGAAACATCTCATCATATTATCAGCCATTATATCAGCTATTTACCTGTCGTCTACAGCACAAGAAGCGGCCGACACAATCTCAACCCGGGAGCTAAAGGAAATAGTTGTAAACGCCCAAATGCAGCGTACGTCGGCTATAATGTCGACCTATCTGCCTACTCGCAAGCAGAAAAATGCCGCTCAAAACGGACCTCAACTACTCTCCCACATGGCCATCCCTCAACTTGGACTCGTTGACGGGAGCAGCGTAAAAACCAATTCAGGACAGGAGGTCGACCTCTTTATCGACTATATGCCAGCCTCGGAGCAAGACCTTAATGCCATGGCAATGTCAGATGTCAAAAAAGTAGAGTACTACGACTTCCCCGCTGATCCGCGTTTTCTCGGCAAAGCCCATGTCGTAAACTTCGTAATGCAGCACTACGAATATGGGGGCTACGTCAAGGCCTACGCCAATGAGTTTTTCATTTCTAACTCGGGACAGCTCAACTTGTTTGCCAAGCTTCAGCATCGCAAGATGACCTACGACATAGGTGTCGGCACATGGTATTCAGCCAACGACCGGTTGTGTCAAAAATCGGTTGAAACCTATCGGTTGCCTCAACCCGACGGGAGCGAATCTGTTTTTCAACGCACATCTACTCCATTAGATTCAAAAGTCAGGGAACGGTCTCTTTGGCCCACGTTAAAGGCTACCTACAACAACGAGAGAATCACTTTGGTCAACACTCTGGGAGCAAACTTTTTCTTTAATCCCGCACGCAACTCATCGGGACAGGTATTATTCTCGCCTGAGATTTCTCCCGCAACAGCCTACTCCGATATTCAAAACTCCCGTAACAGCTCGATAACTTACTCAGGGTTTTGGAACTTCGTGCTTCCACGTCAAAACACCATTAATTTCAACTCCTATTATTCCTACGCCCACACGCGCAGCCACAGTCTTTACTCCGAGACATCGGGAAAGGAATATGAAAACGGGGCTGTTGACGACTCACATAATCTGACAGGCACATTGCGTTGGGTCCACGACTTCAACAAAGCAGGTAAACTTACAGCCATCTTCAACGGCTATTACCATAATAACCACACCAACTATACCGGCACCGCAGCCGTAACCGATCGTCTGACAATGATGCGCATAGGCCCCGGGCTCATGTATAACTACAGCAACCAAAAAATTAATGCAGTGGTCGACGGAGGTTTCAACTACGAAAACTCCAGGTTTGGAGATGACAGCGAGCACAGTCTGCAACCATGGGTCGACGCCTCCATACAATATTCCTTGAATAATAAAAACTCATTCAGCTCCGACTTTCATTATTTTACCGGTATCCCGGCCTCATCAACCCTGAGCAATGCCGTAATTCAGTCCAACCCTCTGATGAGCTATACCGGCAATCCGGAGCTACGGCCCTATAAAGGCTACAACGCCAGATTGAGTTACACCTGGATGCCCGACAACCGGTGGAATATGTCGGTTTTTGGCGACGGCACCTTTTATGGCAACAGATATGCCTACGACTATAGCCCCTCGGCCGACGGCATACTCCGAACCATCAGCCAGCAAGGCGGCAAGTACCGCGTATGGCTATATGGAGTCAGCGCAACCGCCCGATTGCTCAATAATAATCTGACAATCAACGGACAGTTTTCACACAGGATTGTTGAAAACGGCACCCCTTATAATTGGACTAAACAACGTTTGTTATGGTATGTGCAGGCCTTCTATTATGCAGGCAATTGGAATTTCGGTCTCCAGTACCAATCTCCGCAGGCCTATTGCGACGGATTTATGACCGGCACATGGACTATCGAGAAAAGCGCATACTCCGCCATTGTGGGTTGGGGCAATTCGACTTGGAACTTGCAGGCGCGTGTCACCAATCCATTCCGTTGGAACTGGACGTCGGCGACCTCAGAGATGAAAAGCCGATATTACGAAATCGACAAGACCTATTATAACACCGGCAACCACTGTTTCATTCTTGTCTCGGCAACCTACACCATAGGCTTCGGTAAAAAAATACAACGGGGTAATGAAGCCGGCCAACAGACGGGCACCGCCTCAAGTATTCTTAAATGACATTTAAAACTTCATGCAGAAAGCGAGAGCTGCGGCGGGCAATCGTCGCAGCTCATTTTAATGCCTTATCTCCAAAACCAATTGCCGGCGGCCATTGTTATTACAGATAAAGAATAAACTTCTTAACTTCATTTATAACCATGAAATTTCTTACTGACGAAAAATTGCTGATCGTGGGCGCTGCCGGCATGATTGGCTCTAACATGGCCCAAACTGCAATTATGATGGGTCTCACCCCTAACATCACCCTCTACGACCCCTACGGCCCCGCTTTGGAAGGCGTGGCCGAAGAGCTTTTCCACTGCGGTTTTGAAGGCGTTAACATCACTTTCACTACCGATGCCAAAGAGGCTTTCACCGGTGCCAAATACATCGTGTCGTCGGGTGGGGCTGCCCGCAAAGCAGGCATGACTCGCGAGGATCTTCTCAAAGGCAATGCTCAGATTGCCGAGGAATTTGGCAAAAATGTCAAAGCCTACTGTCCCGACGTGAAATTCGTAGTAGTGATTTTCAACCCCGCCGACATAACCGGTCTCGTAACACTCATCTACTCAGGCATTGCACCCGACCGCGTAGCTACACTCGCTGCACTTGACTCTACTCGGCTCCGCAGCGAACTCGCAAAATATTTCCACATCAGCCCTGACAAAGTTGTCAATTCACGTACCTACGGCGGCCACGGTGAGCAAATGGCAGTGTTTGCATCAACCACAACCGTTGACGGCAAACCTCTGACTGAAATCATCGGTACCGAGGCTCTCCCCGCTGAAGACTGGGAGAAAATGAAAGTCGACGTTATCCAAGGCGGCAAACATATCATTGACCTGCGAGGCCGCTCTTCATTCCAGTCACCTGCATATCTGTCAATCGAAATGATTGCAGCCGCAATGGGTGGCAAGCCTTTCCGCTGGCCTGCCGGCACCTACATCAACACTCCTCAGTTCGGCCACATAATGATGGCTATGGAGACTACTATCGATGCAACCGGCATCCACACTGTCGACGTAAAAGGCACACCCGCCGAGATGGCCGAACTTGAAAAGAGCTACGAGCATCTTTGCGCCATGCGCGACGAAGTCATCGACCTCGGCATCATGCCCCCCGTGGCTGACTGGAGCAAATTCAACTCCCACCTCAGCTAATCACAATTACTTTTGCTTAAACAAAATAAAAGCGCTTGCAGCCATTATTGACTGTAAGCGCTTATTCTTATAATATCCGGACCGTGAGGCCTGATATAGTGATTACTGGCGACCGGAGGTAGCGGCTTCGCGGTCGATTTTGGCGATAAGGCCTTGGAGCACTTTACCCGGGCCAATTTCAACAAACTCAGTTGCACCGTCGGCAATCATGTTTTTAATGGTTTGAGTCCAGCGCACGGGGGCAGTCAGTTGAGCCACCAGGTTAGCTTTGATTTCGGCGGGATCGGTGTGGGGCAGAGCGTCAACGTTTTGGTAAACGGGACAGATGGGTTTTGAGAAGTTAGTTGCTTCGATAGCGGCTGCGAGTTCGGCACGAGCGGGCTCCATGCAGGGAGAGTGGAAACCGCCACCAACTTTGAGTTTCAGCGCGCGTTTGGCACCGGCAGCGAGGAGTTGTTCGCAAGCTTTGTCAATAGCATCGTTCTCGCCTGAGATAACGAGCTGACCGGGGCAGTTGTAGTTGGCACAAACAACCACTCCGTCAATGCCGGCACAGATTTCTTCAACTTTTTCATCGGGCAAAGCTAACACGGCTGCCATAGTCGAGGGGTTAACCTCGCAAGCTTTTTGCATAGCCATAGCGCGAGCCGAAACCAGTTTCAGGCCATCTTCAAACGAAAGCGCACCGGCAGCAACCAATGCAGAGAACTCACCCAAAGAGTGACCGGCCACCATGTCGGGAGTCATTTCCTGCTCAAGAGTTTTAGCAAGGATAACTGAGTGGAGGAAGATTGCGGGTTGAGTCACCTTGGTTTGACGGAGGTCTTCGTCAGTACCGGCAAACATTAAATCAGTGATGCGGAAACCAAGAATTTCGTTAGCTTTTTCAAACATTTCGCGGGCCACCTCATTATTGTCGTAGAGGTCTTTGCCCATGCCCACAAATTGGGCACCCTGTCCGGGAAAAACAAATGCTTTCATTTCTTTTGTATGATAATAATAGTTTAAGTTTTCAAGTTCATGGAGTGGAGGTCGGCTCCAATTTTAGGGTTGCTTCTCCTATTCTGCAACACCCCGGCAAGGGAGATTGAGAATCTCTCGGAGCGATTTAAATCGACTCTGCAAAGTTACATCTTTTTTTTAAGATATCAAATTGTGGGTTAAAAGGAGGTTGCACCTTCGGATTACACCACCCTAAGAAAAGTAGCTTCCTGTTTGGCTGATCAGTCATCTCGGATCATATTCATTCACAACCATTAGTCGTTCAGGCACGCAAGTGGAATGACCTTGGCACTATCAGGCATAGTATATGCTATTTTACCTCCACTAACAACAATCAACACACCAGGTTCTCTTAGTTTTATTTGTTTTTCCTATCATTGAATTTCCATACAAGGCCCCGTCTTTCCAAAAGATGCTTAGCTCCCATATCAATTTCACGACTACCCGGTTTGAATCTTTTAGCGGACAGTAATATTAACTTATTAAAAGATCTACTAAATATCCGGCGATAGCAAATATTGAACCGGAGGAGTCGGTTAGAGGTGGGTGAGGGTGAGGAAGCGGAAGGGGGGTTCAGGCGCGGGGGATGAGGATACCGGGGTTTCAGCGGGGAGCGTGGTTTCAGTGATTTGCCAGTCGGTGAGGGTGAGCTCGGGGAGGCGGGTGTCGGCGTCGGGGAAGTCGGCATCAATCAGTGTCAGCTCAATGAGGCTGACCAGCGGGAGAGCCTGACGATAGATCTGACCCCCTCCTATAATATAGGGGGTTGAATCGGTAGTGGATGCGAGAGCTATTGCTTCATCAAGCGATGATGCTGTTTCGACGCCGGGAGCTGACCAGGCGGAGTTGCGGGTCACGACGATGTTGCGACGCCCGGGGAGAGCACCTTTAGGAAGTGAGTCAAATGTTTTGCGCCCCATGATTATGGCGTGGCCCAACGTCAGCTGCTTGAAGCGGCGTAGGTCGGCTGATAGGTGACAAAGCAGGTTGCCTTGATGGCCAATGGCGTGGTCACGGCCCATAGCCAAAATCATGCGCGGTGCCGAAGTATTGGCGTTATCAGACTGAAACGGCTGCTGCGATGTGGGGGTGCGGGTCATAGTCAATGAGCTGGAAGTCGTCGTAATGGAAATCAAATATTGATTTTACGTCGGGGTTGATAATCATTTTGGGAAGAGGGCGAGGCTCGCGCGTCAGTTGCAGACGAGCCTGCTCGAAGTGGTTGCGATAGATATGTGTATCGCCGAGGGTGTGGACAAAGTCGCCGGCGCGAAGCCCTGTGACTTGGGCCATCATCTGTAGCAGAAGGGCATAGGACGCGATGTTGAAAGGGACACCGAGGAAGGTGTCGGCCGAGCGCTGATAGAGTTGGAGCGACAGGCGTCCGTCGGCCACATAGAACTGAAAGAAAGCGTGGCAGGGAGGGAGGGCCATGTTGGGGAGGTCGGCGACATTCCATGCAC